>NZ_JAALCR010000049.1 GCF_011065895.1 Paludisphaera rhizosphaerae
GCCGTTGTAGAGACCGCCGCCGACGCCGACGCCGCCGTCGCCGCCGTCGCCGCCGTCGCCGTTCTCCACGAGTTGGGTCTTGCCGTTGAAGATCAGCACAATGCCGCCGGAACCACCGACGCCGCCGGACCCGCCCGCTCCGCCGCGGGCGGCATTGCCGGAGAAGGTCGCCCCGCCGACCGCGAGTTGAGTCCCCGAGTAGTAGATTCCGCCGCCTGCAGCAGCCCCGCCGGAGCCGCCGTCAGCTCCATCGGCGGCCGTCGTACCACTGTTGATAGCGAAGTTGCCGGCCCCGCCGCCGCCACCGCCGCCACCGGATCCGGCGAGCGCCGAGGACGTGCTGACAGTGCTATCGGCGAACGAAAGAGGCCCGCCCATGACGTGGACGCCGCCGCCGGTGGCGTCGCCGCCGTGCCCCCCCGCCCCGCCAGGCCCCCCTGCGCCCACAGAGAGGGTTTCGAAGTCGAGAATGCTGACGCCGTCGTTCGCCGCGGAGCCGCCGTTGCCGCCGCTCCCCGCGCCGCCGCCGACGGCCTGAGATCCCGTCACCTGGCTGGAGGAGATCCCAACAGCCCTGCCGGAGGTGAAGACGGCCCCGCCGCGGGCGTCGCCGCCGTCGGCCCCACGCCCGCCGGAGCCGGCATTCCCCCCGACCCCGCCGACGCCGTCGATGATCGGATTGTCGGTGATCGTCGTGTTCGTCGTGACGGTCGTCTGGAAGTCCACGCCGACCGGCACAAGGATGCAGATCTGCACCTGGACATCGATGTGGATGTCCACGTCGACGGTGACGTCGACCGTGTCGAGGAACTGCGCCCCGAAGCCCCCCGCGCCGCCGGATCCGGCGTTGCCGCCGTTGCCGCCGGCGCCCGCGATCGCCTGCGCCGAGGCCAGCGTCGAGTTTGAAATCGACACGATGCCGACGGACTCACTGTTCGAGGCGTACACGGCGCCGCCGTCCGCGGAACCGCCGAGGCCGCCGGCCCCGCCCGATCCGCCGGTCCCGCCGTTGCCCCCCTTGCCGCTTTGATCCGCTGCGAAGACTCCGAACTCGAGCCCATCGCCGCAATCGAGGCACGGTTCGCCCGTGGCGCGGCTCACGATCTCCTCTGAGCCGTCAGCCAGGGAAAGCAGGTCGCACACCTGCTCAGCGCTCACACCGACCGACACATTGACGTTGACCGTTACGTTCACCGTCAACGAGAAGTCGAATCCCGAGCCGCCGGCCCCGGCGTTCCCCCCGGCTCCCGCTGCCGCGCCGGTGCCGGCGATCGCCTGATCCGAGGTCATCTGCGAGGATGCGATCACCACCGACCCGCCGACCGAGTAGATCCCGCCGCCGGCCGTATAACCTCCAGCCCCGCCGTTGCCGCCGTTGCCGCCGCTGCCGCCGTTGCCTCCCGCCCCGCTGACCGGACCGGCGAGGCTGTTGACCACCAGGGAGAAGACAACCTCGAACCGCGAGCCGGAGCCGCCGGCCCCTCCCGCCCCGGCGTTGCCGCCCAGTCCCCCCGGGCCGCCACGAGCCGCATCGGCGGAGATGATGCTGCCGCCGACGGTGAGCCCGCCGTTGGCGACGTAGACGCCGCCGCCCAGCCCGGAACCGCCGGCGCCGCCTGAGCCTCCCGAACCGCCGTCGCCCGCGTCGCCGGCGTTGCCTCCCTGGCTCGTCCCGCTCTTCAGGTTCGATGAGAGCGAGCCGTTGCCGCCGTTGCCGCCGAGCCCGCCGAGTCCGCCGAGCCCGCCCGGCCCGCCCACCGCCTGATTGGACGTAACCAGGGTCCGTACGACGCTGATCGCGCCGCCGCTGAAGTAAACGCCGCCGCCGAAGCTCGAGCCGCCGCCCCCGCCGCCGCCCGCATTCCCGCCGTTCCCGGCGTTGCCGCCGTTGCCGCCTGATCCGGCCTCCGTCAGCGTAAGGGAGCCGTTGCCGCCGTTCCCGCCGGAGCCGCCGGCCCCGCCCGATCCGCCCGGCCCTCCATAAGCGGCGTTGGAAGTCACGGTGCTGTCGGTGAGCGAGAGATCGCCCCCCACGAAGTAGATGCCGCCGCCGAACGCCGAACCGCCGGCCCCGCCCGAGCTCCCGCCCGTGCCGCTGACGCCATTCGTCCCATTGCCGTTGTCCCCGCCGCTGTCAACACCATTGGCGCCGTTCACGCCGGCCGCGCCGATGGTTCCGGGGAGGCCCTTGACCTCGTTTGACGCGACGATCACGTCGGTCAGGCTGAGGTCCGCGTTCTCGGCGTAAATGCCGCCGCCGCGACTGCCGTGCGGCGAACTGTTGATCGCCCGGCCGAGGGTGATCGTCAGACCCGCAATCGAGACGTCGAGCACGGACGCGATCCCGATCCCCGGAGGCGCAGGAGCCGGGGCGATGTCGATGACGCGAGAGTTCAAGTTCGCACTAATCGCCAAACGATTGGACCCCGGCCCGACGATCGAGATGCTCTGCGAGACGACCAACTCGCCGCTGGTCAGGGTGATGGTGTGGCCGACGAGCGAATTGTCGAAAATGATCGTGTCGCCCGAGGCGGCCGCGCCGATCTGGTTCCTCAGCGAGCCGGGCCCGCTGTCCAGGTCGTTGGTGACGACGAGGGTGGCCAGAAGCGTGCGATCTTCAAGGTCCAGCAAGCGCGGACGGAAGCCGGCCCCCGCGCGAGCCCTCGCCTGGCGACGGGCCCGGCCACGAGACTTGGAACTCCGATCCGACCAACGCTGCCTGACGGTTTGGGACATGAGAGGTTCTCCAGGGACACCCGACCGACGCCGGCCGGGCCGCTGCATGCTCGTGTTGGGAACGCTCGCCTTCCCTGGATCGACCGAACGAATCCGAAGCTCGTCCGCCCCCCGGCCCGAGCCCCTTGTCGTGGCTTCGAGTCGAGACCTGTACGCGAGAAACGGGCGGACGACAGCCTCCAAATTCCGCCGGAATCCGTTCGGCGCAGTTGCGGACGGAGCGCATGCGCAGCCGTTCGCTTCGCTCGGTACTTTTCACGGCGATGGCGGCGGCCCCCGACGCGAAGAGATGCGACGGGGACGCCGGCCGACGGCTAGGGCAGTCGTCTCGGTACGGTCGGGATCGGCCTGGAGGGGTGCGACGAAGGCCGTGCCCGACGAGACGTCAGAGAGACTTCAACGAGCAATTCAGGCGACGGCCTCAGAAAAGCGGACCGCCGTCAACTAGCAACACATGCACAGGATTAACATGTCCATTAAATCGAGTCGTATCGCGATTCCAGGGCACAGTTAATCGAGCGACCGGAGCAGAGTCAAACAAAATCCTCATTTCGACTCAAAAATTTACGTTGTTTTCTCGCGACACTTAAAGCGAAGAAAAGCAAACACTCCGAAAGACGCTCCGAGCCCTCCCGTTGCAACCGCGGCCTGAAATAGCGGCAAGCACAAATGCACACAGTCAACCTAAATCAATCTTAATTAGATCAAGTTAGAATACATTTCCATTCATTTCACATCCCACGCGCGACATCAGGCGCACTCTCTTGAAAAGGCGCGTGGCACGGAGCGTGTGAGCCGGCCTGCCGTCGTGAATCGCCGCCTCTTGACCCGCCGCTAACATGGCCGTTTACGCACAACAACACGCGCTGCTTTATTTCACCTGGCGGCCTCAATCGATTGACAATCAGCGGGACGAATCGCGACTGTGCATGTGAGATCGCAGGAACGAAGAACGGCGTCCGACCGCGCCGTCGCCGACCGACGGGACGAGGGACGCGAGAGTCGGAGGGTGGTTGGGGTCCTCGTTCGGGCGCATCAAAGGTGGCAGACGCGGGCGGAGAACGTTTAATCTCGTTCTTAAATAACGATTTTCAGAAATCCATTTACATGAACTTTTGAATGTCCGCGATTCCGTCACGTCGGGATCGCGCGGAGCTTCCTCGATGATGATGTCTAGGTTCAGAGCGTTCGTCCTGGGGCCCTTGGCCTTCGTCGGCGTGCTGACTTCGCACGCCGCGCTGGCCGATTCAATTATCACGGTGGACGTGCCCGGGAGCACCTCCACGACTCTTAACGGGATCAACGACACGGGGGTCGCCGTCGGAAGCTATGACGCGTCGTTCGCAACGCACGCTTTCATCCGTCAACCCGACGGTACGATTAGCACTTTCGACGTGGCCGGAGCCGTGTCCACGTACGGTCAGGGTATTAACAACGCCGGTCTCGTCACGGGCTACTACGACATCGGGGGTGCGTACGTCGGCTACTTGCGAGCGACCGACGGTACGATCACCAGCTTCACCGTGCCGCTCGCATTATCCACTCAGGGTTTCGGCATCAATAATCTAGGGCAGATCGTCGGCACCTATTCGCTCAGCGGCTCGCTCGACTTCCATGGTTTCATTCGCTCGGCCGACGGCAGCAGCTTCACCACATTCGACGCCCCCGGCGCCGTTTGGACTTATGCACAGGGCATCAACGACTCCGGCGTGGTCTCGGGCTTCTACTTCGACGGCGCGGCGTTCCATGGATACCTTCGCGCCACCGACGGATCCTTCACGACGTACGACGTCGTCGCGAGCCCGTTCAGCGCTGGGACGTTCGGCAACGGAATCAACGACCTGGGAACGACGGTCGGATACGTCCTCGATCCCGTCTTCGATAGCAGCGGACCGTTGTTCACAGCCACGGGTTTCGTCCGACAGTCCGACGGTACATACCAGCTCTTCCCAATACCGCCCAGCTATCTGGTTTACGCGATGGATATCAACAACTCGAACCAGATCGTTGGTCAGTACGTCGTCGACGGCGTCACCCACGGCTTCATCACCCAGGCCGTCCCCGAACCGGGCGCCTATGCCATGCTGGCGACCGGCGTAAGCCTCTTGAGCCTTGCCTCCTCCGTCCGCCGACGTCTGTCCTGCCGATCTTGATCTTCATATGTCGTCAGCCTCTCGTGCGGCGGTCGATTCCCCGACCGTCGCCCCGGGACTACGCGGCCGGCGATCCCTGATCGCCGGCCGCACCAATGGCCGTCGACAGACTCTGAGAAGGTTCACTGCGAGCCCGGCGCAAATCGATCCAATCGGATCCTGCGAGGCCCGAGGTCTCCGTTTCAATGTGTGGCGCCGGACCATACTCCAACCGGACGACGAGCCACGAAGTCCGGGGAGATACGGCGACAGGGAGAGCATCGAAGACAGGCTCTGGAATGAGCTTCTGGCTCGCGCGATCTACGTCGACTCCACAGAGGCGAGGGTCCTCATCGAGCGATTGAGAGGATACGGGCAATACCGTCCTCCCGCATCGAGGCCTGGTCTATTGCCCCCCCCTGCCCCCAGGATCTCGGTCGACGCACTGGGCGACTGGCATCGCCCCTGCAGGCGGATCAGCCTTCGTTCCTGAGTCGATCTTTCTCAGATTCCGAGGCAATGCTCACGCTTTAGGACACCGTGAGGTCGCCCAGTCTGCGCCTCGCCGCGTGTTCGCGAATCCACCAGAAGCGATCAAAAGACCTCTGTCGGGTCAAATCGACGGCTGGTACGTTCGTGGGACCTCGTTCTGCTTTACCAGAGCCGACAGCCCGATCCATCGGTCCGCCTTAACGCCTACCTTTGTTGGTTATATTTATTCCTATAAAATATCATATATTTATTTTATACAACCTTCCTTCGGGAAGACGTGACTGCAAAGGACAGGCGAGCGAATCCTCTGCTCGAGGCGTGCAGAAGGAAGGTGACGAATCCGATGGGAGGAACCCCGGAGCCTTGCCCCTTCAGCAAGGTCCACTGACAGATTGCTCGCCGAAAGGCCCCTATTCGCCGGCGGGTCTTGACGAAGCTTTGCCGCAGGAGGACTCTGAACTCGACACATCTTGATCGTCAGCCCGTGACCTGGAGGCGTCCGCGATGGCGAACCTCGACTTGGCGGCCCTGGGATTAAACAGCGGTGTTCTCGTTGAGCTGAGTTGGAACGACGGGCGGGTCGTGCTCTGGACGCCGCTGGCGAGCGACGCAGGTTTTCAATATTGGGACCGCGTGTCCACGGCGCATCGGGGCAAGGTGCATGCGCAGGATGGAATTCACTGGACGGCGGCGACCGCGACGCTGGCGCGGCGGCGGTCGTCGGGCGGGGCGTTCGTCCGACTGCTCGGCAAGCTGACGGGGCGCGACGCAGATGCAGGCTGGGTCATGCCAGACGGCGCGACGGTCGAACGATGTGGAGAGCGAAGGTCCGATCTGGCCTTGGTCTGGACGGCCGCTGATGAGACGCTCGCCGAAGAGCGATTGCGCGGGCTCTGGCCCGGCGACGTCCAGTTTCGACGCTTGGGCGAGCGGCTCGCCCTGGCGTCAGGCATCGACCCCGGGGCGGCGGCCGCGGCGGAGCGTACCCACGTGAACGAAGCCGAGGAACCGGCGGCGACCGCCGTCCGGTTGCTGGAGTCGGCCCGCACCGCCGGGGACCGCCGCGCGGAGGCCACGGCGCTGGCCGACCTGGCAATGCTCTGGGCGAAAGACGAGCCGCAGAAGGCGGTGACGCCTCTGTTCGAAGCCCTGGCGCTGCGCCGGGCTCTGGGCGATCGCGGGGGCGAGGCGGAAGTCCAGGTCGATCTGGGACGCGTCCTGAAAGCCCTGGGGCGGGCGGATGAATCTCGATCGGCCCTTGAGGCGGCGTCTGCCCTCGCGGAGGGATTAACCGACGCCTTCGCGAGGCTCGCGGTTCTCGAGCGCCTCGGCGACGTACTCCTTAAGCAGGGCGATCCGGCGACGGCGACGGCCGTCCTGGCGCGAGCGAGGAAATCGGTTCAGGCGATCGGCGATCGTCGACATGAGGCTCGACTTCTCTGGCTTCAGGCGGCCGCGTGGGCTGAGTCGGGTCGGCCTGACCTGGCCCTAACGACCGCGGAGGAATCAACGAGTCTGCTGCGGGCCTCCGGCGCGGCGGAGGCTGATTGGTATGCAGCCCAGTTGCAGCGGTATCGATCAGAGGCTTTGGGGTCTGCGCCAGCGACCAGACCGATCGACGCAGGCGTGGCGATGGGGCTGGCCGAGCCGTCAACACACGTCGCCGGGGATCCAGGAATCTTCCGGATGGCCCTCTCAGCGAGCCGAGCAATGGCGACCTTTCTCGGTACAGGAATGAAGACGACGACCGTCGAGGAACAGCGCGTTCGAATCGCAACATGCCAGTCCTGCGTCCATCACACGGGGTTGCGGTGTCGGATCTGCGGCTGCTTCACAAGTCCAAAGACGGCGCTCCCCCACGAACGATGCCCCATTGGACGCTGGTGATTCCCTCCTTCTCATGGAGAGCGATGCGCCAGGCTGTCTCGTCGCATCTCAAACGCAACAACATATATAGATGAGACGTTCGATGTACGGCTCGACTTCGAGGGCCTCGAAAAAATACGGAGCAGCGGTCGAAAATCACGGGGCCTCAGCCCGCTGGATCGACGCTAATTTGCTGGAGACGCTGGCCGATCCATCCCAACACGGGTAGACTCCACGCTCCCTCATTCTATGATTCAAGCACTGTCTTTCGAGGCGGTTAGACGCCCAATTCACGTCCATTCGCCCCCGCTCCGTCGGGAGAGGCGGTGGACTTGAAATTCTCAGGACGTCAACATCCGTACCCGTGCGGGTGCGAACCCCTCGACCGGTATTCTGGAGCCCCCTCACTCATGCCTCGTCTCGCCGCGAGCCTCGTTCTGAGCCTCATGTTCCTCCGCGCGGCGGTCGCCGGCGACTACATCTTTCGCCACGACGACGTCATGGGGACCTCGCTGGACCTGACCGTCCGCGCCGACGACGAGGCCGCCGCCCGTCGAGCCGAGGACCGCGCGCTTCGCGAGATCGACCGCCTCACGGCGATCCTCAGCAACCACGACGCCTCCAGCGAGTTCCGCCGCTGGCAAGCGGACAGGGGAGGATCGTTCAAACTCTCGCCCGAATTGATCGAGGTGCTCACCGCCGGCGAAATCTGGCGCGAGCGAAGCGGCGGCGCGTTCGACCCTCGCGTCCAGATCTTTTCCCAACTCTGGTCCGAAGCCGCACGCCGTAACCAGCCCCCGACGGTTGCCGAGCGCAACGCTGCAAAGGCACGCGCAACCGGCCCGGCCTGGCGACTTGATCCCATCGCCGGACTCGCCGAACGCCTTTCCACAGCGCCGCTAACTCTTGACGCCATCGCCAAGGGATACATCGTTGAGAAGGCGTGCAACGCGGCGACGGCCGGAGATCCAGCAGTCCACGGGGTCGTTCTAAACGTCGGCGGCGACATGCGCGTGCAGGGCGACGTTGAGCAACAGGTCGCCGTCGCCGGCCCCCGCCTCGGCTCCGAGACGACCGAGCCCCTGGCGAGGATCATGGTCAAGAATCGAGCCGTCGCCTCCAGCGGCCGGAAGCACCGAGGATACCAGATCGAGGGCCGTTGGTATTCGCACATCATCGACCCAAGGACCGGCGACCCAGTGGAAGGTGTACTCGCGGCCTCGGTGATCGCTGAACGTTCGGCCGACGCGGACGCCCTGGCCACGATCCTCAACGTCCTCCCCCCCGACGACGGCCTGCGTCTCGTCGAGTCCCTGCCGAACACGGCTTGCCTCATCGCCGCCGCCGACGGCCGAATTCTCCGCAGCGCCGCGTGGCTGGCTTTCGAGCCGCAGACGCCCGAAAAGCCCGCCGCCGATGCGAAGGCCGCCGATGCGAAGGCCGCCGACAGTTGGGGGGACAAGAACGAACTGCTGGTTCGGTTCACCATCAACCGCCCCCAGGAGCAGCGGAGATACCGTAAGCCTTACGTCGCGGTCTGGGTTGAAGACGATAATGGAACCGTGTACCGGAACCTGGTCTTCTGGGTTTCTTCGGGCGGCCCTGGGCCGTTCCGCTGGCTCCCCGATTTGAAGCGATGGCACTCGGACGTCATGTCGCGCACGAAGACGACCAAGTACGACCCGTTCGTGATCGCCCAGCCGACTCGCGCTCCTGGCGATTACTCGATCGCCTGGGACGGCAAGGACGACAAGGGCGCCGCCGTACCGCCGGGCGAGTACACCATTCTTATCGAGGCCGTCCGCGAGCATGGGGGATACGGCCTCATCCGCCAGAAGGTCAAACTGGGCGACGAACCATTCGTGAAGGAACTGAAGGGGAATGACGAGATCAAGTCCGCCTCGCTCGAATACCGACCCCGCGGGACCGGCCGATGATCGGCGTCCCTCCCCGTCTCGCTCCTCGTCGCATACTCGACGTCTCTCCCACCGGCTGGCAGCCCCCATCCGCTGGCTTCATACTTATCTGTCGATGTTCGGCTTGGTCGCCGTCCTCTTCTTCAGCGTCACCGGAATCACGCTGAATCATCCCCACTGGTTTTACGATGGAGTGGCGACGACCGTCGAATCCGAGGGGCGCGTCGACCCGAATCTCCTGGAAGGGGACGTCAACAAGCTGGAGGTCGTCGAGCATCTCCGTCGCGAACACGGCCTCCACGGGACCCTGGCGTCGTTCACGACGGAAGAAGACGAATGCGTCGTCACCTTCAAAGGTCCGGGCTACTCGGCCGACGCTCTCATCCGACGCCCTCATGGGTCTTATCGCATCACTGAGCAGCGCCACGGGCTGGTCGCCCTAATCAACGACCTGCACAAAGGGCGTGACACTGGGCCGATCTGGTCGGCGGTGGTCGACGTCTCGGCCGTCCTGATGGCCGTGGCTTCGGCGACGGGTCTGCTGCTGCTCTTTTACATTAAACGCCGCCGGACCATGGGGTTGTTGGCGGCCCTGGTCGGCGCCGTGGTGCTCGCTGTCGTTTTCTTCCTCGGCGTTCAATAGACCGAAATCAGTGGCTCGCCGCTTGCCTCCGGCCTCGCACAGCCGCACAATGTGGGGCGACTGGCCGGTCGCCGGCCCCTTCCCAGGGGGCCGGGAGATGCCACCTCATCCGGCCGGACGAACATGCTCTGCGCCTTGATCCCCCCAGGGAGGAGCCTCCATGGCAGAGAACGACTCCAGGTCTCCCAATGGGCCTGGCGACCACAGCCGGCGGAACTTTCTGCGCGGATCGGGACTGGCGGCCGCCTCGGCCGTTCTGACAAGCCAGGCCACCGCCGCACTCGCTGAGGCTGAGGCCCAGGTCGCGTCGGCCGAGCCGCAGGTCCTCTCGGGCGACGTGAACCTGACCTTGATGGTCAACGGCAAGGACATGTCTTGCGTCGTTGAGCCTCGCAGCACGCTGCTCGACACGCTGCGGAACCGTCTCGACGTGACCGGCCCCAAGCGCGTCTGCGACCGCGCCAGCTGTGGCGCCTGCACCGTCATTCTTAACGGCGACCCGGTCTACTCGTGCACCACCCTGGCCGTCTCCTGCCAGGGCAAGAAGATCGAGACGGTCGAGAGCTTCGACACGGGCGAGAACGGCGTCCCTCACGCCTTCCACCAACACGACGCCCTCATGTGCGGCTACTGCACGCCCGGCTTCGTCACCGCCTGCAAGGCGTGGCTCGACCGACACCCGGGTAAGGAGCCCACGCTCGAAGACGTCAAACGCGGGCTCGACGGCAACATCTGCCGCTGCGGAACCTACATCGGCGTGTTCGAGGCCGCACTGGCGGTCGCGAAGAACCAGAAAGGAGTCTGACCCATGGCCGCGTGGCCCGAATCCACCCGACTGATCGGCTCCTCCATCCCTCGGCTCGACGGTCTGGCCAAGGCCTCCGGAAGAGCCAAGTACCCCTCGGACATTCGCCCCGAAGGCATGCTCTTCGGTGTGATCCTCTCCAGCCCCTACGCCAGCGCGAAGGTCAAGTCGATCGACCTGGAGCCGGCCCGGAAGATGCCTGGCGTCAAGGCCGTCCTCGCGATGGCCCAGCCCGGCGAGACGACGATCTACTATCAGGGACAGGAGATCGCCGCGGTCGCCGCCGAGACCGAGGAAAAGGCTCGCGACGCCGCCCGCGCGATTAAGGTCGAATACGAGATCCTCCCCCACGTCGTCACCGAGCGCCAGTCGTCGGCTCCCGACGCTCCGAAGGTCTTCAACAACGGCAACTACCGCGCGGGCCGCGCCCAGACCGCCGGCAAGCCCGACGAGGCCATGCAGAAGGCCGACGTCGTGATCGAGGCGACCTACGAGCTCCCGGTCATCACCCACGTCTGCCTGGAGCCCCACGGGCTGACGGCCGAGTGGAAGGGCTCGGACTCGATCACCGCTTACGCCAGCACCCAGTCGGTCATGACCGTGGCCAACGACATGGTGCAGACCTTCGGCGTCCCCGCCTCAAACGTCACGGTGTTGACCGAGGTGATGGGGGGCGGTTTCGGCTCCAAGTTCAACGCCGACGCCTGGGGGATCGCCGCCGCCAGGCTCGCCAAGGACGCCGGCCGACCGGTCCGGATGTTCCTCGACCGGGCGCAGGAGCACATGATCGCCGGCAACCGCCCCAGCGCGAAGGCCCACGTCAAACTGGGCGCGACGGCCGACGGTAAACTCGCCGCGATGATCGCGGAGACCTCGGGCACCGGCGGCCGCAGCCCGTCGAACTTCCCCCTGCCCTACGTCTATCACGTCGCGAATCGGTCGAGAACTCACACCGAGATCTCCGTCAATTGCGGCGGCGCCCGCGCGATGCGAGCCCCCGGACACCCCCAGGGGTGCGCCGTGATGGAAGCGGCGATGGACGACCTGGCTGATAAGCTGGGGATGAACCCCCTGGAGTTCCGGCTCAAGAACCTGGCCGAGACCGATCCAGTCGGCGGCGGGATCAACCGGACGGAGCTCTACCATGAGCAGATCGAACGCGGCGCCAAGCTGATCGGCTGGGAGCGGTGGAAGCCGCGCGGCCAGAACGGCGACGGACCGATCGTCCGCGGCCTGGGGATGGCCCTGCACCAGTGGGGAGGCGGCGGCGCCCAGGACAAGCAGGTCGCCTGCATCATCAACCCTGACGGCTCGGTTGAACTCCGAAGCGCCACCCAGGACATCGGCACCGGCGCCCGGACGATTCTGGCGGTGATCGCGGCCGAGGTCCTCGGCCTTGAAGTCGGCCAGATCAAGTCGAACATCGGCAACTCAACGTTCCCGCCGGGCCAAAGCTCGGGCGGTTCGACCACAACGCCGTCGATGGCTCCCCCCTGCCTCAACGCCGTCACACAGGCCCGCGACGAACTCTTCCAGAAGCTCGCCCCGGGACTGAATTGCGCCGTTGACGACCTGACGCTCTCCGGCGGCAAGCTCCTCGTCAAGGGCGAGGAGAAGATGACCTGGGAACAGGCCTGCCGCAAGCTGGGCGTCATGCCGATCAACACGATTGGTCGGTTTGGCCCTGGCCTCTCCTCGATCGGCGTCGGCGGCTGCCAGTTCGCCGAGGTGACCGTCGACATTGAAACCGGCGTGGTTCGCCTGAAGAAGATCGTGGCCGTGCAGGACACCGGCCTGATCCTCGACATGCTGACCTGGAAGAGCCAGATCTACGGCGGCGTCATCGGCGGCCTGAACTACGGGATGTTTGAAGAGCGGATCATGGACGAGGGGACCGGGGTGATGCTCAACCCGGACATGGAGATGTACAAGCTCGCCGGAGCGACCGACATCCCCGAGATCATCGTCGACGCTTACGACACGCCCGAGATGCGTAAGCGAGGCGTCATCGGCGTGGGCGAGCCGCCGACGATCAGCACCGCCGCCGCGATCGGCAACGCCGTGGCCAACGCCATCGGAGTCCGCGTCCCCAAGTGGCCGATGTCCCCCATGAACGTCCTCAACGCCCTGGCGGCCAAAGAAGGGAAGGCCTGAACCGATGAAAGCCTTCGCATATTACAGCCCCACGACCCCCGAGGACGCCGTGAAGGCCCTCGCCGGCCCTGGGACCGTCGAGGCGCTCTCCGGCGGGACCGACCTCATCAGCCGGATGAAGGACTACGTCACGAGCCCCGAAAAGGTCGTCTACCTCAAGGACGTCAAGGCGCTCGCCGGCGTCGAGGAGAAGCTCGACGGGCAGGTCGTGATCGGAGCCGGGACCCGGTTGGCCGACCTGATCGCCGACCCGCTCGTCCGGCAGCGTTATCAGGCGCTCCGGCAGGCGACGGTCGAAGTCGGCACGCCCCAGATCCGCAACATGGCGACCATCGGCGGCAACCTGCTGCAGCGTCCTCGCTGCTGGTTCTTCCGAAACGGCTTCGGCCTGCTCGGAACGAAGGACGGCAAGAGCCTCGTCCGCGAGGGGGACAACCGCTACCACGCCATCTTCTTGACCGAGGGCGACGCTCTTTTCGTCAACCCGTCGAGCCTCGCCGTCCCGCTGATCGCCCTGAACGCCAGCGCCACGATCACCGGCCCTGGCGGCGCCCGGACGATCCCCGTCGAACAGCTCTATCGCGTTCCCAGGACGAACGAGGAACGCGAGTTGACCCTCGCCCCCGGCGAGTTGCTGACCCATGTTACGATCCCGGCCGCCGGCAAGAACGGCATGTACGAGGTCCGTCAGAAACAGGCGCACGACTGGCCGCTGGTCATGACCTCGGTCAACCTGAAAATGAACGGTGACGCGGTCGCCGACTGTCGCGTCGTCCTCTACGGCGTCGCTCCCATCCCCTGGCGATCGGCGACGGCCGAGGCCGCCATCAAGGGGGGCCCGGTCACCCGCGACCGCGCGACGGCCGCCGCCAAGGCGGCCATCGAAGGGGCCAAGCCTCTTTCCATGAACGGCTACAAGCTCGCCCTGGTGCAGACGACCGTCAAGCGCGCCTTGCTCGACGCCGTCGGCGACCGCTACTGGCAGGAGGGCTGACGATGACCGAGAAGAAACCGGCGGTCACGACGATCAAGGCCGAGTCCGAGGTCGAGGCGGCGGTCGAATCGACTCCTGAGTCCTTCGGCCCCCTTTGCCGCCATATCCGGAGCAAGGGGATGTACGTCTACACGGACGTCCCCGAACACGAAGGCCACGCCGACTACGACAACACGATCTTCTGGTGTCAGAAGACCCTCAAGGACATCGGTCCTGACCAGGGTTTCGTGGGCCGCGAAGACTGCTGCGCGACATCCCGGCGCTGCTACGAGATCGACTGACCTGACGCTGACCGCGGCGGGCGTCGACGCCGGGCTTCCCATGCCGGTATAATCACCCGAGGAGAATTGCGATTTCGCGTCGGGACGATGGTTCGCGGATCGTACCGCGGCCCCGTTGGGATCGGCGGATAACCGGAGAGATCCAATCATGCTCGTCTGCGCCCTGGCCGTTCTCGGGTGGCTTCCCCCCGCGACCTCGCCCGCCCCGTCGACCCCGAACCGGGTCGCTGGAGACTACGTCGAGGCCCGCACCGCCGACGTCTACACCGGCCCTTGCTTTTCCAACGCCGAGGTCTTCATCACCGGCCACCAGGCGGTCATGGCTTGGAAGGTGAATGAAGGCTCGTGGAAGGGCGTGGATCTGAAGGGTCTCTCCGTTGCGGCCGCCGTCGTCGGCACTTCGACGTTCTCGCAGGACGACGCCTCGGCGGCGAAGGCCGTCGTGATCGTCGACGACCAGGCCACGACCGCCCAGCGCGACGCGCTGGTCGCGATGGCGAAGGAACTCGGCGGCGATCGGCTCAAGAACATCGTGGCCGTGCGAAGGTCGCCTCTGCTGATCACGGTTGAAGGCCACGAAACGGCCTCGCATTCGGCGGCCGACGCCCATGCAAACCACGGCATGCCCCACGCTCCGCAGGCTCTCGTCTCGGCCCCCGGCCTGGCCGAGATCCTCACCCGGCCGCTCGACGCCGACGATCACGCCTGCGGCAACGAGGTCGTCGCCTACGAACCGCTCTCCAGCGGCGTCCAGGCGCTGCCCGCCTACACCCGCCGCCACCGGTATGAGGGCGGCGAACTCGAATCCCGCTGGAACGACCCGAACTGCCGCAGCAGCTTCGTTGGACGTTTCTCGCACTGAGCGGGGCCGTTCCCGCTAGGAATTCCCGAACGAGGACGGCTTCCCAAGGCGGACGCCGTCCTCGTCTTCTTACATCCTTCCCGAGAGTTGATCAGATGGGGGTCGGAATGTCCCTGAGATTCCTGGTCGTCCTCGTCCTGGGGACGGCGACCACGGCGGCCGCGCAAGACTCATACAAGCTCGAAAAGCTGAACGACGGCCCTCCCGCCGGTCTGGCCCCTGCGATCAAGGAAACTCTCGAAGCCGGCGGATATCGCGTCCTGGATCCACAAGGCGCCCCGCTGGTCGACGTGTGGCTTCGCAAGGCCGCGCCGGCCACTGGCGAGCCCGCCGGCTCCAAGGGAGCCATCCTCTACCCGGTCCTGACCGACGGCGAGTTGCTCGGCGTCGTCAAGTACGCCGCCGAGGCGGGCGACTACCGCGATCAGACGATCCCTCCGGGCGCCTACACCCTGCGATACGGGCTCCAACCGGTGAACGGCGACCACCTAGGCGTGAGCGTCAACCGCGACTACGCCCTGCTGCTGCCAGCGGCCAAGGACCTCGAACCGGCCGACCTGCCCCGGAAGAAGCTCGAACAACAGAGCGCCGAGTCAGTCGGGACCTCACACCCCGGCATCTTGATTCTGCTGGCTCCCCCCGACCCCCTTCCCGAGGGGCCGAGCATGGTCAACGACCAGATGCTCAACACCTGGGGCGCGGTTCTGAAACTCCCGCTCAAGGTCGAGGGGAAGCCGGAGCCCGTGGTCTTGCCCTTGCAACTCGTCGTGGTCGGGGCGAAGACGGATTGAACTAGGCGTCGGTTGAACGACGAAGGGCCCCCACGCCATGCGAGACCTGATGCGGCGGCTGATCGAGTCCCTGGAGACGGGCCGTGAAGTCCTGCTTTGTCGCGTCGTGGCGACGCGAGGCTCAACCCCCCAGAAGGCCGGCGCCGCCATGCTTCTGACCCCCGACGGCGGCCAGATCGGCACGCTGGGCGGTGGCTGTGTCGAGGACGAGGTCAAACGCAAGGCGGCCGGTCGAATCGGCCGCGACGGGGCTGAGCTTTATAGCTTCGTCCTCAACCACGACTACGCCTGGGCCGACGGCCTGATCTGCGGCGGCAAGATGGTCATCCTGGCCGAATGCCCCCGCGGACCGAACCATCTCGCCTATCACCGGGCCTATCTGAGCCTGCTCGACGCTGGTCTCGGCTTCACGGAGGCCGTCGTCCTGGACCCGGAGAAGGCCGGTGCGTCGGCGGTCGGCGATCGGTTCCTCTTCGACCACGACGGTTCCCTGATCGCCTCGCTCGACGACAGCGAGCCCCCGGCCGCACTCGTCGCGGGCCTGCCTCCTCTCGGCCATCGGCCCCGGCCCTCGGAGGCTGCGGGCGTGGCCTACCTGCCGACGACGCCGCGCGTCCGGCTGATCGTGATCGGCGCGGGGCACGTCGGCCAGGCGGTAGCCGAAATGGCGGCCCGCGTCGACTTCGACGTCTGGGTCGTCGACGACCGCGCCCAGTACGCCAACCGCGAGCGGTTCCCAACAGCCCGCCGGCTGGTCGTCGGTCCGATGGCCATCGTCCTCCCCGAGTTGGAAGTCACGCCCCACACCTTCGTCGTGATCGTCACCCGAGGTCACGGGCACGACCAGGAAGCCCTTCAGCACATGGCGCCGACCGCCGCCTCATACGTCGGCCTGATCGGCAGCAAGCGAAAGATCCGGCTGATCTTCGACGCTCTCCTGGACGCCGGGCTTTCCGAGGAGACCCTGGCCCGCGTATCAGCCCCGGTGGGTCTGGATATCGGGTCGGAGAGCGTGGATGAGATCGCCGTGAGCATCGTGGCCGAGTTGATCGCCCGGCGCAACCTGGGTGCGGCCGCCTCCCAGGCGGCCGGCGAGAGCGCTCGAGTGCTTGAGACTCGGTGATCGGAAGGAAGTCGCACGATGCCGTCGAACGAGATCGAGGAGGAATTCGGCGTCCCTATTCCGGGACGGATCCTTCCCGCCGATCAGTGGGCGCGAACGGCCGTCAAGCGGCTGCCGGAAACGGGCCCGCTCAACTTCGCCGAGGTCTTTGGAAGGGTCGCGCCGTTGGTCCTCGACCTTGGCTGCGGCAACGGCCGGTCCACCTTGCTGAGCGCTCTGGCGCGTCCCGACGTCGACCACTTCGCCATCGACGTCCTCCCGGTCGTCATTCGCTACGCCACCCGTCGCGGCAATCAACGCGGGCTCTCCAACGTCCGGTTCGCGGTGAAGGACGCCGAGACCTTCGTGAGCCGCTACGTCGGCGACGCCGCCGCGACAGAGATCCACCTGTATCATCCCCAGCCCTATCACGATTCACGGCAGGCGCACCGACGGCTGGTGACCCCGCGATTCGCCGCCGACGTTCACCGAACCCTCGCCCCTGGCGGCCTGTTCGTGATCCAGACGGACAACCCGGACTACTGGGCCTATATCACCCGCCTGCTCCCGCACTTCTTCAGCTTTGAGGAACATCCGGCCCCCTGGCCCGACAGCCCCCGCGGCCGCACCCGTCGCGAGATCATCGCCCTTCAGCGCGGGCTGAGGGTGTTTCGCGGCCTCGCCCGAAGGCGAGACGAGGTCGATCCCGCCCAGGCGCTGGAGATCGCGAGCAAACTCCCCTCCCCGACCTTCCGCAGCCGAGGCCCCTGGTGCGACCTCGATCGCCTGGAAAGGGAATCGTCCTGAGTTCAGCGCAAGCGAACGGTCGACCCGAAGGCCGACCGTTCGATGTTCGGAAAGGTCGTCGTCTCGTCGTCGACTATGTCACCTTACGAGCCGCCGCAACTCCAATGGCTATGGCGGCGATGAACATGACGGCGAAGACCAGGGCGATGAACTTGGCGATGTCGGCCGATGCGTTGCTCACGCCGTAGAAGCCGAACGCCGCCGCCAGCATTGAGATCACGGCGAACAGAATAGCCAGGCGTATCATGATCGCAGCTCCTTGTCGTCAGGAGGACGGTTCCAGCCGCCCTCCTCGACTCGAGGAACGGCCTGGAGGCTGCTCGACGATCAGAAGTAACGACGCCGCGGCTCGGGCTGGTGGGCCAGGCTGCTGGTGTAGCCCGCAATGATCCCGGCGAGGAAGCCGACGCCGAAGGCTGCGGCGACCCACTGGACCGGGTTGCGGACGACCATCTCGCGGGCCTGCCCGTACTGTTCGCCCATGACCGCCTGCGCGTGGCTGAACTGGGCCCCGGCCTGGTCGCTGATCTTGCCGTAGCTGTCGCGGAGCCGGTTGGTGGCGTGGCTGGCGGCCTGGCCGACCGTCTCGACGGCGTTGGAGAGCATCGAGGAGCCTTCAGCCAGCAGCGTATCCAGATACTTCTCGATCTGGTCGCGCTTCTCACCGGTCCGTTCCTGGATGCGGCCGATGAGTTGGTCGACGTTGCCGTTGGTCCAGCGGAGGTCGTCGTCGCTGAGCTGGGCCCACTTCTTCTTCACTTCGCCCTTGAGCTGGTTCCACTGACCCTGCAGGTTCTGGAGGTTGACGGCCATTGGTTCATTCCCCTTTGAGTTGAAGACCCGGGCCATTCGTCAGCGAGACCGGCCCGAATTCCTTGGATTCCCGATGTCGAGTCCTCGATCGAAACACGACCCGGACTCGTCCAGCCAGGCGTCCAGTGGCCCTGGCGGTCGGAAGAATGAAATCGCAATCGCCGTGCCATTCGCTCCAGGGAACTCAGCGAGGGCCAAGGCCGGTAGACTGGGTCGAGACCCAGCCCGCGCGAGCCTCAGCACCTCAAGGTCGGCTCGAAGACCAGCCTACCAAAGACCGACTCATCGCGAAGCCAACTGCCCAACAATGGGAACCGTAATCGCGGACCCTCTCAGACCGGGGCGGGGTCGCGGCGCTTGAGAGCCTGCTGGACGGCCTTCCAGCCCAGGAGGCCGCACTTCATACGGGTGGGGGTCAGGGGCATTCCCAGGAGTTTGACCACGTCGACCGGCGTGATCTTCAGGGCGTCGTCGACGCTCGCCCCTTCGAGGTGCTCGGCCAGCAGGGACGTCGCCGCCTGGCTGATGACGCATCCCTTGCCGTCGAAACGGACTTCCTTGATCCGATCGTCGTCCCCCAGCGTCAGCTCAACGTGGATCTGGTCGCCGCAAAGCGGGTTGTCCAGGTCGCATGCGCAGTCGGGGCGCTCGAGCCGTCCGCGGTAGGGGGACGAATAGTAGTGGTCGAGAATCTCTTCGCGGTAGAGCGGGTCGTCCATCGGCGGTTCCTTGGCGACGCAGGGGTCAGCGACGCCGGAGCAAGGTCTTGATCGAGCCGAGTGCGGCGGCCAGGTGGTCGATCTCCCCAACCGTATTGTACAGGGCGAAGCTCGCCCGCGCGGAGGCCGGAATCCCCAGCTTCGTATGCAGCGGCATGGCGCAGTGGTGGCCGGCACGAACCGCGATCCCCGAGCGATCCAGCAGGTGCGAGAGGTCGTGCGGGTGTGTGCCGTCGACCGTGAAACCCACGATCGGCCCTTTCCCCTCCGTCGACGACGGCCCCAGAATCCGGAGCCCCTCAACGGCTCCCAGCACCTCGTGGGCGTGGTTCAGCAGCGTCCGCTCGTGGCGGGCGACGGCCTCGGCGTCGAGCGACTCGATGTAGTCGACCGCCGCCCCCAGGCCGATCACCTCGGCGATGGCCGGCGTGCCGGCCTCGAACTTGTCCGGCAGCTCGTTCCAGACGGCCCGATGCCGCTCAACCCTCAACACCATGTTGCCGCCGCCGAGGACCGGCTCCATGGCTTCCAATAGCTCCCGCTTGCCGTAGAGCACGCCCACGCCCGTCGGCCCGAAGACCTTGTGGGACGAGAACGCGGCGAAGTCGACGTCGAGGGCCGCCACGTCCAGCCGCTCATGCGCCAGGCTTTGCGCGGCGTCGATCAGGACCCGAGCCCCCCGCTCGCGAGCCCGCCGGGCGATCTCCTCGATCGGCGGCCGGATCCCCGTGACGTTCGACATGCCCGTGGTCGCGACCATCCGCACCCGGCCGTCCTCGAACAGCCGGTCGAAGGCGTCGAGGCCGTACTCCAGGTCGTCGGCCAGCTCGACGTAACGCAGTTCGGCCCCGGTCTCGGCGGCGATCAACTGCCAGGGGACGAGGTTCGCGTGGTGCTCCAACTCGCTGACGACGATCGCATCGCCCGGCCGAAGCGCCATCTTGCCCCAGGAACGGGCGACGATGTTGATCGACTCCGTCGTCCCCCGGGTGAAAATCACCTGCGCCGGATCGTCGACTCCCAGGTGCCTCGCGACCTTGCCCCGGGCGTCTTCAAACGCCTCGGTCGCCCGCTCGCTCAGGACGTGCAGGCCGCGATGGACGTTGGCCGGGTAGTCGGCCATGCACTCACGGACGGCCTCGACCACCGACCGAGGTTTGAGCGCCGTGGCCGCCGAGTCGAAGTACCGCAGCGGAACGCCGGGACGCACCTCCTCGCCCAGAGGCGGGAAGTCGGCCCGCACCCGGTCCACGTCGAATCTCTGCACCCGCCCCGTCGTCGCTTCCGCCATCCCCGCCCCCAGACGTTGCATCCTCAAAGTTCCCTGCGATCAATCGACATTCTACACACCGAGCCCAATCCTGCGCAAACCCGCGTGTCGCGCCTTCCCCCCGAGTGCGCCCCGGCCCCCGCATCGCCGAAGGCTGGGCGGCGATCCGACCCATCAACGGCTTCGACGTTGGCTTCGTTTGCCTCGAGGATTCTCCGCCAGACCAAGCGCAACCTTCAAAATTTCAACCTGTTGCGTCCGGAAACCGCGTGGCTTCGTTCGCGCGCCTTTTGACAATCCCAGCTCTTCTCAGTGGTTGCCTTGTTCTGAATGCCGTGCCTTCCTTCACCTGTGGCCCCACCCCGGCGGCCGGCTTCCAATTTGGGTTCGATCGCTCACCGAAAACGGCCACTAGCCACGACGCAACACCTTACTGCAAATCCATTTACTACGACTCAACGGTTTCGCTTCGTTCGTCGAAAACGAGATCCGCGAACACCGTTCAACCTGCGCGGCGCGACGCACCTGGACCTCCTCGTCTTTCAATCCAACCGAGTTTCCAAGGATCACCCGCGTTGCGGCTCACTCCGCCTAGACTCTACTCCCGGTTTGCCTTTTCTGTTCTGCGTCACGAATTCGGGCCCGCGATCAGCCGTAGCGGTTCCCCGCTCGATCGTCCTCATCGGATCGTGAACGTCTTTCAGTGCCTCACGGGACCGTATCCGAGAGCCAGCCTCGGCCGCACGAACCTCGCAGGGGGATTTCATTTCAACCCTCGGACCCAGTTTCTGCTTTTATTTTCTGTCTCAACAGAATAAACTGCAAACACACAAACCGCCGAACGGGCGGGCCGACAATCTTCAGACCGACGAAAGATCCTCTCAAAGTCGGTGGTCGGCGTGTGGGAGACCCGAGCGATGGGCGACGCGAACTGGTCCGACCTGGATGCGATCGATGCGGGGCGCGAGCGGATCTACGGCTTTCTGGGGGCCTTGTTGACGGACCCGGACGCCGGCGAGTGGGGTTGCGCGACGCTTCCGGACGAGCAGGAAGCGGCGATTCAAGCCGCCGATGCGGTGCAAGCCGCCTGGTCGATGCCGGGCTTGGACCTGCGGAGGCTGGTGATCGAGCTTTGCCAGCCGCTGGGGCATCTGAAGGCGGAGTACGATCGGTTCTTCACGAGGTCGCGACTCAACTCTCATTCGCCCCTGGAGATGGATCACCAGAGCGAGTGGCGTCGAAGACATCCGGAGGCGGTCGTCGAGGAGTTGAGACGCGAGTACGAGGCCGCCGGATGCCCGGCGCGGGAGAATCTGCCGGCACGGGCGGATCACGCGGCGAGGGAGTTGGGATTCATGGCCTGGCTGATCGCTCGATCACGGTTCGAGCGAAAAATGGCGGCGTTGGGAGCGTCCACGGCTGAGGCCGTCCGGAGTTGTGATCTTGCCCAACGCGGGTTCTTCGGCCATCATCTCGCCGGATGGCTCCCGGAGCTCGCTGCGCAACTGCGTAGCTACGCGGGCGGGGGGTGCATGGAGGAGTTGGGGCGGTTTTTGACCGCCTGGATCACCGTGGAACGGCATCACCTGGGCGTTCAGCCCCCCACCGTCGAGGCGACGCCGCCGCCGGCCCGGGGACGAAGACGCAGCCCGCAACGGGTCTCGGCCTGAGACGGCGGCCAGGCGAGGAAGGCAAGGAGGTCGGAGCGATGGACTTCGGATACTCGGCGGACCAAAAGAAGTGGTACGACGCGGCCGTCGCATTCGCCCGCGAGCAGCTTGTGGATCCGGACGCCATCGCCCGCGACCAGCGCGGCGAATTCTGGCGCGAAGGCTATGAACGGTGCGCCAGGTTCGGCGCCGCGGGCCTGCCGGTCCCCGCCGAGTTCGGCGGTCAGGGCGAGGAGATTGAGACGGCCGTCGCCGCGATGGAGGGCCTCGGCTACGCCTGCCCGGACACCGGCCTCCTCTTCGCGCTGAACGCCTCGCTCTGGACGATCACGATGCCGATCCTGATGTTCGGCGACGACGCTCAGAAGAAGCGGTATCTCCCCCGCCTCTGCGACGGCCGATCGTTCGGCGCCAACGGCGCCAGCGAGCCCGAGGCCGGCTCGGACATCTTCAGCATGAAGACCCGCGCCGAGCGTAAAGGCGACAAGTGGATCCTCAACGGCCGCAAGGTCTGGATCACCGGCGGCCCGGTCGCCGACGTCTTCCTGATCTTCGCCACCACCGACCCCACCAAGGGGGTCCTCGGCGTCACCGGCTTCCTGATCGACCGCGACACCCCGGGCTTCCACGTCGTCCGCGAGATCCCCAAGCTCGGCATGCGGACCGCGCCGATGGGCGAGTTGGTCTTCGAGGGCTGCGAACTCCCCGCCGAGGCCCTGCTGGGTCGCGAAGGCCGGGGCTCGCGGATCTTCAATCAGGCCCTGGAATGGGAGCGGGGAGCGATCCTCGCCAGCGTCGTCGGCACGATGCAGAGGCAGGTCGACCGCTGCATTCAGCGGGCCCGCCAGCGGAAGCAGTTCGGCCAGTCGATCGGCAAGTTCCAGTCGGTCTCCAACCGGATCGTCGACATGCTGACGCGGGTTGAGACCAGCCGGTACATGGTCTACCGCTACGCCTGGATGAAGAAGCAAGGGAAGGACGCCACCATCGCCGCGTCGATGGCCAAGCTCCACGTCTCCGAGTGCTTCGCCCAGAATAGCTTCGACGCCGTCCGGATCTTCGGCGCCCAGGGCTACACCGTCGAGGAGGGCCTGGAGCGCGACGTCCGCGACAGCACGGGCGGCGTCCTCTTCTCCGGCACCAACGACATCCAGCGCAACATCATCGCCCAGCACCTGCGAATCTGATCGACGTCCCGCCGAAAGCCGCCTCAGAAAACCCGACTCGGGCGCCATGCCCACGCTCGTCGTGGGCCTGCGATCGGCGACGGTCGCACAACAGCCCCACGCCGGTTCACGGCCACCCAAGGGTGGCCGTGACACCCAGGTCTCAATCGAGACCTTGAAACGACTTCCGGCGATATTGATCGATTTCACGAGCCCCTGGCCGGGACCTGCGCGACGGGGTACGCTTCTTGCGGGAAGCTGTGCGTTCCGTCGCACAACGTCTCCACCACGTCACGTTCCCGCGGCCTGGACCGCGGAAGGGGGCTGATCATGAAGGTCCTTCAAGCGCTCTTGCTGCTGATCTTCCTCGGCGCAATCCTCCTCTTCGCCGTGCAGAACACGGAGGCGATCACCGTCGCCTTCGCCAAGTGGCACGTCACCGGCCCGGTCGCCCTGATGGCGCTGGCGGCCTACGTCCTGGGCATGCTCAGCGGCTGGACGGTCGTCTCGTTCTTCTCGCGGTCGCTGCGCGAGGTGACCGAACGTCGGACGATCGAGTGAGCTTCACCGTCGGAATCACCATCGAGAAGGGAGTAACTTGATGAGAGGTCTCAGCCGGGCTGGGTTGGGGTTGTCACTCCTGGCGGTGATCCTGGGGGCGAACGCGGTGAACGCCCAGCAACACGCCGCCCCCCCGACGCCGCTGGCGGCGTCCGACCTGACGTTCCTGGAGGTCGGCAACTCCTACATGATCCAGTTCGCACCGGGGGCCGACCCGTTCGTGATCAAGTCGGCGGAGCTGAGTCGAGTCTCGACGACGACTACAGACGCCGGCGGCAAGACAACGACGGAACTGACGCCATCGACGTTGACCATGACGTACCGCGTCCCCGAGTTCGTCGTGAAGAAGCTGGGGGGCGGCTCGTGGGCGCTCCTGGAATACCCGCTCGACGTCAAGGCCGCAGCCGAGCGCATGCTCGCCCGCCTGGCGTTGAAGAACACGGAGACGATGGCCGAGCAGGAAAAGACCGAAGAGGGCCGGATGCGGATCGCCGAGTGGAAGACCGAGGCCGACCGCCAGATCCCGACCGCCGAGGCCTGGATCAACCTGGCGCACGCAGTCGTCATCGCCCCGCCACTCGCGGATCCGAGGGACCCGCGCATTCAGACGCCCACCATCTCGGTAGAGATCAAATGACGAACTGCGGCCGCCGGGTCACTCCGCCGGCCGCCACCAGGCGTCGATGAGCTTCCGCAGTTCCTCAACCCGCGCCGGCTCGCGGTCGGCCAGGTTGTTCGACTCATACGGGTCGGCGACGATGTTGAACAGCTCGACGGCCGACCCGGGCGAGTTGCGAACCTCGGGAACGATGAGCTTCCAGTCGCCGGCGACGACCCAGCGGTCGCGTAGGCTCGCGGCCGGGTCGTCGAGGTCGGCGACGTCGTGCGTGAAGATCTCGCCGAAGACGGCGGGCCGTTTCGCGACGGCCTCGGCGTCCAGCAGGTTGACCCCCTGCATCTTCACGGGTTTCTCAATCCCCGCCGCGGCCAGGATCGTGGGAGCCACGTCGATCGAGCTGACCGGCTTGTCGCTCACCGCCGGTTTGATCTTCCCTAGGTGGCGGACGATGATCGGCGTCCGCAGGCCGCCGTCGTAGGGCGACTGCTTCGAGCGGACGTCGTACTTGGCCGCGTCGGGGTTCTGGATCCAGCCGTTGTCGGCGAGGTAGACGACGAGGGTGTTTTCCGCCACGCCCTTCTCGTCCAGATGCTTAAGCAAAGCGCCGCAGGTTTCGTCGAACCACTCGACCATCGCCCAGTACTTCGCGACGTGAAGGCTCGGCGTCTTGTCGCGGTACTTGTTCAAAAGGCGGTCGGGGGGCGTGTGAGGCTGGTGCGGCATCATCGGGGCGTACCAGACGAAGAAGGGCTTCGAGGCCGCGACCTCCCGGTCGATGAAGTCGAAGACCGGCGCCATCGACTTCCGGCCGATCTCCAGGCCGACGTCGCCGTGGCGGCCCCCCTTCGCAAGATCGCCGTGGGTCATCCCCTCGGCGAAGCCCCCTTCGCTGAAGTTCCCGCCCCACCACTTGCCGGCCTGGAAGGTCGCATAACCGCGACCCGACAGCAGCCGAGGGATCGTCGGCGACGCCTCGAAGAAGCTCACCAGCCGCTTTCGACCTTCGAGCAGCGCGGGCTCCGACTTGAGCTGAGCGTAGCGGCCAGCCGTTCCGGGCGGATCGTTGCCCGTGACGTGGTGCTGGTGGGCGTACATCCCCGTGATGATCGACGCCAGGCTCGGCGAGCAAAGGCTTGAGGGCACATAGCCGCGACGGAAGGTCATCCCCTCGGCCGCCAACCGGTCGATGTTCGGAGTATGGACCTGGGGATGCCCCATGAACGAGTAGTCGTTCCAGGCCTGGTCGTCTGAGAGGATCAGGACCACGTTCGGCGGTCGATCCGCACCGAAAGCCGCCCCAGCGGACAGAGCAGCGAAAACGACGACGGCGGCGGCGAGAAGGCTGACACGCTTCATGGGCCTTTTCCTCCCTCACCCCTCGGCGGGGCGTTCGGCGTCGGGGACGGTCCCAGCGCGTTCCTGGGGGCGGTAGGAGTCGGTCACGGCCAGGCCGACCAGGAACGCGATCCAGGCCAGAAACAGGACGACGGCGGCCGCGAACCTTCGGCGGTCGCGAGGGTTCACGGCGGGTGCCGGGGCCCCGGTCTCAAGTTCGGTCTCGGTGGTCATGATTCGTCGTCCTCCGTGCTCTCGTCTTCTTCGGGGTCGTCGTCGGCCAGGGGCTTCGGTTGGAAGTCGACGCCGAAGTCGAAGACGTCGTCGAAGTCCTCGCGGCGGTCCTCGGGGGTCTTGTCGAGGTCGCCGGAGGCGATCAGGTTGTAAACGATTTCGCCGATGTCCGACGTGGAGCGCAGGCCCCACTGAGCGAGCACCGGCCCGGCCAGCAGGCCGTATTCGCGCAGGGCCAGCCGACGGGCCGCCAGGCAGACCTGCCGACCGGAGACGTGGCCCGAAGTCGGCTCGGCCTTCGCCTTCTTCGACGAGCGGCCGCGAGAGGTCCGGGCGGCTCGTTCCCGACTCTGCCGCCGGGCCTCGCGGATCTTCCGGTTGCGAGCCAGGTGGAGCGACTCCAGCACGAAGGCGTAGGCCTCCAGCGAGTAGCGAGGGTCTTTGGAGATGACCCGGCCGATCTCGTCACGGAAGGTGCTCATTCGTCGAACCCCGCGTCGGAGTCGGTTTCGTCGTCGGTCTCGGCGTCAGGCCGGCGCGGGCCTCGGGAGCGCGGCTCGACGGACAGAACGTCGGCCGCGGCGATGATGATCCGCCGGCCGTCCTCGAACTCGACCACCAGCCGTCCCGCCAGCACGTCGAGCGCCACCACGCGGCCCCGGCCCTTGGCCGTCTCGACTCGGGCTCCGTTGGGGGGCAGCGTCTTTTCGGCCTCGCGATAGGCGTCGTATTCGTATCTCAGGCAGCATTTCAGCCGGCCGCAGCGGCCCGAGATCTTGGACGGGTCGAGCGTCGTCTTCTGGATCTTGGCCATCTTCATGGAGACGGGAGGCATCTGGCTGAGGTGGGTGTTGCAACAGACCGGCTTGCCGCAGTCGCCGTAGTCGGCCAGCAGCTTGGCCTCGTCGCGAACGCCGATCTGCCGCATCTCGATCCGCGTCCGGAGGGCGCGGGCCAGGTCGCGGACCAGCTCGCGGAAGTCGACCCGCTTCTCGGCCAGGTAGTAGAAGATGATCCGCTCGCGGCCGAAGAGGATCTCCACGTCCACCAGGTTCATTTGAAGCCGGCGGCGAGAGATGAACTCCCGGCAGGTGGCGAAGGCGGCCTTCTCCTGTTCCGGCAGAGTCTGTTCGTGCTGAAGGTCGGCGGCGTCGGCCTCGCGGAGGATCTCGCCAGGCTCGCGCTGCTCCAGCGCCTTGGCGGCGCGGTCGGTGAGCGGACAGAGAACCTCGCCCAGTTCCACGCCTCGGTCGCTGCGGACCACCACGCGACGCCCGCGCGAGTGCTCCGCGCCAGAGGCGTCATGGCATGCGCCCAGGATCCGCATCCGCCCATATCGCACGACGTAACCCATGCCCCGGATTATGACCGCGGGCCGATCCCGACGGAAGGGGAGAACGCTCCTGGAGATCCGGTGTTCCCAGTCCCGTCGAGGTTCGCCATAATACCCGCTCGGGAACCGACCGGGCTCCGACCCGGCCGGCGTCGGAGGATCCGAAGCACAGGACGCTCGACCATGATCAAAGACGAACTGCTGGCCCTCCTGGTCTGCCCTCTGGGCCGCGCCCCCCTGCGGCGCGAGGGCGATTCCCTGGTCTGCACCCGCTGCGGCCTCCGCTACGCGATCAACGACGGCATCCCCAACATGCTGTACGAGGAAGCCGAGCTTCCTGAGGGCGTCAAATCGATCGCCGAGCTCGAATGCGCCAAGACGGCCGACGTGAAGGCGTCCTGACCGCCCGCCCCCTGGCCCGTTTCTTGGGTTGCGGGCGTTTCGTCGCGGCGTGACAATGATGGAACGACGGCGACCGGCGTTCCGTCGCGCGTCGGCGTGCTTGGGCCGCTGGGGGGGGACGGGTTGATGGCGCTTCTGCTCTGCCTGGTCTGTTCGGGGATCGCGTGGCAAGAGGCGCCTCCGACCGCGCCGGCGACGGCCTCCCCGGCGATGGACGTCGTCACGGCGTTCGAAAAGGTCCTTACTGACGTCGTCGCCCGGACCGAAGGCTCGGTGGTGGCGATCCACCGCAACAAGGAAGAGAACGCCCGCGAGACGCAGGCGGTTCGCGGGCGCAACCGCCCCCCCCGAACCGAGGTGATGGAGCTTCCGCTCCAGGCCCGCCTCACCAGCCCCACGGCGATTTCCTTCGATTTCGGCTCGGGCGTCGTGATCGGCGACGAGGGGGAGATCCTCACGACCTTCCACGTCGTCCGCGGCGCGACCACCTTGATCGTCCGAGCGGCCGAACGCCAGGAATTCGAGGCCGAGGTCATCTCCGCCGACCCCCGCAGCGACCTCGCCGTCATCGCCCCGGTCGCCGGCCCTGGCCGGCCCAAACCCCGGCTCAAGCCGATCCCCCTCGGCGACTCCGGGCAGCTCCGCAAGGGGTCGTTCCTGATCGCGCTGGGCAACCCGTTCAACGCGGCGGCTCAGGACGGCCGGGCCAACGCAAGCTGGGGCATCCTGTCGAACATCGCCCGCCAGGCAGCCTTCGACGCCGAGGCCCGCAGCGATCAGCGCCTCGGCCTGCAACTCCCTCACTACCCGACGCTGCTCCAGCTCGACAGCAAGCTGAACCTCGGCATGAGCGGCGGGGCGGTCGTCAACATGAAGGGGGAGTTGGTGGGTCTGACCACCACCGCCGCCAGCCCTTCCGGCTACGACGCGATGGCCGGCTACGCCTTCCCGATGGACGCCATCGGCCGCCGGGTCGTGCAGACGCTCAAGGAAGGTCGTGAAGTCGAGTACGGCCTGCTAGGCGTCCGATACCTGCCCGGCCCGAAGAACAACGTGATCGACGTCGTCACCCCCAACTCGCCGGCCTCTCAGGGAAAGCTCATGCCGGGCGACTCCATCGTCGCCATCAACGACGTCCCAGTGCTGGACTTCGCCTCTCTCATGGTCGCCGTCAGCGCCCACGCCCCCGGCGACAAGCTTAACCTGAAGCTCATCCGCAACGGTCAGGAGTTGGAGAAGACCCTCGTCATCGGCAAGTTCCCCGTCGAGGGCGAGATCATCGCCTCCGTCCGTCCCGCCTCGTGGCGAGGCCTCCGCGTGGATCACCCCAGCCTCATGATCGGCGCCCCCATCGGCATCGTCCCCGACGAGGGCCTCCCCACCGGCGTCGTCATCCGCGAGGTCGAGACCGAATCCCCCGCCGACAAGGCCGGACTAAGGCCCTACCAGTCCATCCGCCAGGTCGGCGACCAATCCGTCTCCAATCCCGCCGAGTTCGCCAAGGCCGTCGCCGGCCTCAAAGGCCCCGTCCGCCTCATGACCGACCGCGGCCCGATCGTCGTCGAGCCGTGAACGGTGACCTCGGAGGAACTTCGAGTCATGTCTGTCGCCCCCATCAGCACCAGCGAAGCCGCGATTTTCGGCCGAATCCTCCAACCCGAGGAAGCCACGCTCAACGCCGCGGCAGCCCGGGCCATCCTCGCTCTCGACTTCGATCAGGCCGACAAGGATCGAATGAGGGATCTCTTGACGAAAGCCAAGAAAGGCGCGTTAACCACTAAGGAAGCGGCTGAGGCTGAAAACTACGAACGCGTCGGCCATGTGCTTTCACTGATGAAATCCAAGGCCCGCCTCTCCCTCAAACGCGAGGAGTGATCTCAACCCCTCCAGAATCCGTGAGGCGGAATGGATCGCAAGCTGGAGAGTTTGGTCTGGGAGCGGGCTGAGGGTCGCTGTGAATACTGCCAGATGTTGGCGAACGACGACGTACTGCCCTTCGAGATCGACCATATCATCGCCGAGCAGCACCAGGGCTCGACTTCCGAAGAGAATCTTTGCCTTGCCTGCTTTGCTTGCAATCGCCACAAAGGACCGAACGTCGCAGGGGTTGATCCCCTTACTGGGAAGGTCGCACCTCTGTTCCATCCTCGACGGCAGCATTGGTCGCGTCACTTTCGATGGCAAGGGGCCGTCCTGACAGGACGAACGGCGAGCGGAAGAGCGACCGTCGTCACATTAGCCATCAACCTCGATTACCGTGTCGACCTTCGTCAAAGCCTGATCGATGAGGGTGTCTTTCCACATCGGTGAGAACGCACGTCTTGTGACGGACGCCTGATCGGTCATCCACCGCCGCCAAGCCGGGTTGTCCGGATCCCCTCCGTCCTGCACAATGGGAGTCTGGCGTCTTTGCGCGCCGCGCGGTCGATCCGTCCTAGACAGTCTGCGGACCTCCCATGAAAACCGACGACCTTCGTGAAGCTTACCTGGAATTCTTCGCATCCAAGGGCTGCGTCCGCAAGCCGAGCGACGTGCTGGCGCCGAACGACCCGACGGTCCTCTTCACGCCGGCCGGGATGAACCAGTTCAAACGCGAGTTCATGGGCCTGGGCGACCCGTCCTTCAAGCGCGCCACGACCTGCCAGAAGTGCATCCGCACCGGCGACATCGAGAACGTCGGCAAGACCCCGCGGCACATGACGTTCTTCGAGATGCTGGGCAATTTCAGCTTCGGCGACTACTTCAAGCGCGAGGCGATTCACTGGGCCTGGGAGTTCCTCACCAAGACCCTCTCGATCTCCCCCAATCGGCTGACCTTCACCGTCTACCAGGACGACGACGAAGCGTTCGATATCTGGCACAAGGAGGTGGGCGTCCCTACCGACCGCATCAAGCGGCTGGGCGAAGACGACAACTTCTGGCCCGCCGGAGCCCCGACTCACGGTCCCAACGGCGTCTGCGGCCCGTGCTCGGAGATCTTCTACCACGGCGACGGCATCGAGGAAGTCGAGATCTGGAACCTCGTCTTCACCCAGTTCAACCGCGTCGGGCCGGGCCAGCTCGAACCGCTGCCGAACAAGAACATCGACACCGGCATGGGCCTCGAACGCGCGGCCGCCGCCCTTCAGGGGGCCAAGTCGAACTTCGAGATCGACCTGTTCATCCCGATCGTCGCCGCCGCGGCCGATGCGCTGGGGATCGACTACGCCAAGGTGAAGGACAGCCTCGACGGCGTCCGCATCCGGCGGGCCGCCGACCACGCCCGGACGCTCTCCTTCTGCCTTCACGAGAACATCCGGTTCGGCCCTGAGAAGCAAGGTTACGTCATCCGCCGCCTGCTCCGCCGGGCCGTGCTCGACGCCTACCAGATGGGCCGCCGCGAGCCCTTCCTGTACACGCTCGCCCCGGTCGTCGCCGAGGCCATGAAGGGCGGCTACCCCGAGATCGCCGACAGCGTCCCGCGCATCCAGCACGCGATCCGGGATGAGGAGGAGCGGTTCCTCCGCAACCTGGAAAACGGGATGCGGCTGCTGAACGACGCGTTCCGCAAGACCAAGGCCGCCGGCTCTGACGTGATCTCCGGGGCCGACGCCTTCGACCTGCACTCCACCTACGGCATCCCCGTCGAGGTCACCGAGAGCCTCGCCGCCGACCAGAATCTGCGGATCGACACGGAGGGCTTTGAATCGGCCCGCGTCAAGTTCGCCGCCGTCTCGCGAGGCTCCACCGAGGCCGCCGACGTCTTCGCCGTCGGCCCGCTCGACACCCTCAAGGAAGCCTACCACCAGGGCTCCGCGTTCCTCGGCTACACGACGACCGAGTCGCCGGCCAGGGTGATCGGCATCCTGGAACAGGGGAAGCTCGCCGACTACGCGCAGAAGTCCGACGGCGGCCCCGCGATCGCCCTGGTTCTCGACCAGACTCCGTTCTACGGAGAGTCCGGCGGCCAGGTCGGCGACGTGGGCGTCATCAAGGGGAAGGACTTCACGTTCCACGTCGAGGACACGAAGAAGGAGAACGACTTCTTCCTGCACCTGGGCCGGGTCGTCGAGGGCCGCGTGGACGTCGGCGCCGAAGCGACGGCGACCGTCGACGCCGGACGTCGCCAGGCGATCCGCCGGGCCCACTCCGCCACCCACCTGCTCCACAACGCGCTCCACAAGCACCTGGGCAAGCACGCCCAGCAGGCCGGCAGCAAGGTGGAGCCCGACCGGCTCCGGTTCGACTTCTCCAACCCGGAGGCCGTCGGCAAGGAGCGGCTCCAGGCGATCGAGGAGACCGTCAACGACCTCGTGATGACGGGTGCTCCGGTCCAGTGGTCCTTGATGCCGATCGCCGAGGCGAAGACGCTGGGCGCGATGGCCCTCTTCGGCGAGAAGTACCCGGAGATCGTCCGCGTCGTCCAGATGGGGGACTTCTCCCGCGAGCTTTGCGGCGGTACCCACCTCGACAGCGTCGGCCAGGTCGGCCTGTTCAAGATCCTCGGTGAAGAGTCGGTGGCCGCCGGCACGCGCCGGATCGTCGCCCTGACGGGCAAGGCCGCGCTCGACTTCATCCGCCAGGAAGAGGCGGCGCTCGGAGACCTTGCGGCCAGCCTGCGAGTCCCCGCCAATCAGGTCAGCGGCCGGGTGGCGGCCCTGCTGGAGGAGGTCAAGACCCTCAAGAAGCAGGCCTCCCAGCGCAAGCCGGAATCCGGCCCCAAGGCGACGGCCGACGACCTGCTCACGAACGCCCGCACGGCCGGCGACGCCGTCGCCGTCATCGCCTCCGTCGAGGCGACCGCCGACGAGATGCGCGTCCTCATCGACGGCCTCCGCCGCAAGCGTCCCGAGGGCCTGGCCGTGCTGCTGGCCGCGGCCTCCGAAGGCAAGGTGCAGCTCGTCGCCGCGTTCTCCAAGGACCTCGTCGACAAGGGCCGGCACGCCGGCCAGTGGCTGAAGAAGGTCGCCCCGGCGGTGGGCGGCGGCGGCGGCGGCCGTCCCGACATGGCCCAGGCCGGCGGCAAGGACCCCGCCAAGATCCCCGACGCCCTCGAACTGGCGTGGACCGTCGTCCGCGAGGAACTCGGGGGGTGACCGAGCCCCGTAAAATCAGCGCGACCGCATCGATCTGCAGTCTTCTCCGGATTCGATGCTCGGTCGTGTTGGTCTTGACGTGCGGCGTACGGTTTGTAACATGGTATTTTTCCCAAGGACTGCGCGGACACGCGTTCCGTTTTTTGCGATTCAGGCGTACCTTTCCATGAAGTGTTACCAGGCGAAGACCGGCGAGCTGTCGCGTCAGTGGTTCACGATCGACGCGGAAGGCCAGGTCGTCGGCCGGCTCGCGGCCCAGATCGCCCCGATCTTGATGGGCAAGCATCGTCCGACCTACACCCCGCACGTCGACACCGGCGATTACGTCATCGTCACCAACGTCGAGAAGGTCGTCTTCACCGGCGACAAGTGGCGTGAGAAGACCTACCAGCGGTACTCCGGCTACCCCGGCGGCCAGCGCGAAGAAGCGGCCTGGAAGCTGCTTGAGCGTCGCCCCGAGCGGATCCTCGAGCTGGCCATCCAGCGGATGATGCCGAAGAACAAACTCGGCCGCCACATGATGGACAAGCTCAAGCTGGTCGTCGGCCCGAACCACCCGCACCAGGCCCAGAACCCCGCCCCGCTGGAGCCCTACTCCGGCCGTCCGGCCCCCGCCGGCGCCATCCTCGTCCCCCCGCCGGTCGAGAAGAAGAAGGCCGCCCCCAAGGCCGAGGCCGCCCCGGTTGAGGAAACTCCCGCCGCCAACGACGGCGAATAAGTCGAATAACAACCCCCGCAGCCGCTCGTCACGGACGGCCCCCGCGCGTCGGAACCCCCAGACCAGCCAGAGGACTCGAGCAAGAATATGTCCGCGACCGCTACCAAAACCTACACCTGGGGAACCGGCCGGCGCAAGACGGCGGTCGCCCGCGTTCGTATCGCCGACGGCACCGGCCAGTTCATGGTCAACGGCATCGACGCCCGCGAGTACTTCCCCCTGGAAGTGCAGCAGACCGACATCCGCGCCCCGCTCAAGGCGACCGAACTGTCGGACCGCGTCGACGTCTTCGTCAACGTGACCGGCAGCGGCAAGCCCAGCCAGTCGGGCGCCGTCGTCCAGGGCCTCGCCCGCGCTCTGAAGGAGTTCCGTCCGGACCTCTACGAGGCTCTCCGCGACGGCAACTACCTCACCCGCGACGCCCGTATGGTCGAGCGTAAGAAATACGGCCACAAGAAGGCCCGTAAGAGCTTCCAGTTCTCCAAGCGCTGATCGCCTGGAACTTACTGGAACCTCCTTCACCCCCGAACCCCGACCGGCCCGCGAAGACCTCTGCGTCCTTGCGGGCTGTGTCTTTTTCGAACGCTACAGGCCACCCATTTTGTT
>NZ_JAALCR010000050.1 GCF_011065895.1 Paludisphaera rhizosphaerae
AAACTGGGAAATCGGCAGGGTGTTGATGGCCAGGGCGCCGAGGAACACGATCAAAATCGAGATGACGATGGCCAACGCCGGTCGATGCAGAATATTCGCGAGCATACTTCGAGCGCCCTCGCTGGCTTTAAACCCAGGAAGTGATTCTTAAGACGGCTTGATTCTGCTTTCAGAACCTTGCTCGTTACTCCGCCTTGTGCTTCGCGTGCGCGAGAACCTCTTCCGGCTCGCGGAACTCGTATTCGACCTTGTCGCCGTCGCGGACCTGACGGGTCCCTTCGACGATGAGCTTCTCTTTCGGGTCGATGACCCCCTCGGCGAGGACGTAGATGTCGTCGAGTTCGTGGTCGACGGTGATCCCACGCTGACGGACCACCTCGTCTTCGCCGACGACGTAGATGTATTGCTTGGCCAGATTCTCGAAGGTCGCCCGTTGCGGGATGACGAGGGCGTTGTGCAACGGCCGGCTCCACAGGATGGTGCCGGTCTGGCCGTGCCGGAGCAGCCTGTCGGGGTTCGGAAAGTCCGCGCGAAAGGCGATGTTGCCGGTCTCGTTGTTGAACTTGCCCTCGATCGCACCGATCTTGCCGGGCTGCGGGAACGTGTTGTGGTTCGCCAACTCCAGCTCGATGACTGGGGCTTCCTTGTTCTGGCCGACCTCCGCCATGTATTCGAGATAGCGCCTCTCGGGGACGTTGAAATAGACCCACATGGTGCTGTTGTCGGAGAGGGTCGTGAGAATGTCCCCCTCATTGACGAGGCTGCCCAACTGGTGGAGCTGCTTGTCGGCGATTCCGTCGAAGGGGGCCCGAACGTCGGTGAAGTTCAACTCGGCCTTCGCCAGGGCCGCCTTGGCCTGAGCCTTGGCCAGCTTGGCCTGGAGCAGGGAGACTTCCGTCGGGGCGACAACCTTGGACTCAGACAGCTTCTTCGTGTAATTGAACTCCAACTGGGCGAGTTGAGCCTCGGCCAGCTCGGCGTCCAGTTTGGCCTGGTAGAGGACCGGGATGACCTTGAACATCAGGTCCCCCTTCTTGACCGTCTGTCCTTCCCTGACCGCGATGTTCTCCAGGTAGCCGCTCTCCAGGGCGCGGACTTCGATGTGTCGCTGCGAGTGGATCTGGCAGACGTACCGCTCAGTGAGGGTGACGTCCATGATCTTGGGAGTGGTCACCACGACCTTGTGGGGTTCATGGTGGGCTTCCTCTCCCTCGCCGTGTCCCTCCAGCTTGCTGGAGACGAGCTCCCTGGCCTTATGGTAGTGCTCGGTCAGGTATTCCACGCTGGCGTGGACCTTCTCCGAGTAGGGGGGCGGAAGAACGTCGATCCCCATCTTCGACAACCCGAGGACGCCGCCGACGACGGCCAGGACCGTCAGCACCAGGATTTTGATAATTCGCCGGACGACGACGAGGGTGGCGTGCATAGCCTTCATTGCTCCTGGCCGATCAGCGGCCGATCGACGTTCAGAACCTCGGGCGAGAAAATCTCCAGCGGTTCGCCTCTCTGCCGTAAAGTACGTTCAGAAAAGGCGAAGGGCCGTCGGAAAAACGCAAAATCCTTGACGAGAACCTTCGTACACGCCTGCGCACGTCAACGACGATTTATGAATGACGATGCCCAAGGCTTGCGGTCGGCTGACGACGGATTAGGGACCTGGGAGAGGGAGGGAGGTCCCTGGGAGGGCGAGGCCGATCGGCGTTCCTTGTCGCCGCGCCTCTGAACAAGGCTGATCAAACTAGCATGGCGGCGTTGACGTTAACGGCACGCGATCCGTCGGGGCGGTTTCAAATCCTGATGAGGAAGCGTGGGAACGATGAGCGTCCCCCCCCGATGATCGCGTCCGCGCAGCGTCGACGACGCTGGACGGAGAACAGGTCAACAGCGCAGCGGTCGGCCGGCGAGCGCGACGGCAGAGTTGATCAATTCGGCGTGAGGCTTGAGAGAGGGCGTCGGTCGTGCATCGAAGCACACGGAGACGGGCGGAGTCGCCACGCTCAATTCATCTTCGATCTCGATGTCGGCTTCCAGCTCATCCTTGAAGTCGGCCCCAAGGGGGTCGGCCGCACGGAACGAGCAGCCGGCCGCTGTTTTGGACCGACCGCGGTAACCGTCCTTGCAAACTGGATAATTGTGAGCCAGTGACAGGGAGCTGTAGGAAGACGCCGATGGACGTGGGCTGTGATGCCTCATCGGTGCGGACGTCACCGCCAGCAGCAATGCTGCCGCCGCCAGGACGTAAACACTGTGATCGATGAGACGCCCTATCATCGTCAGCCCAGCCCTCGGACAGGTTAAATGCTTGTCAGATCTTAAGGAAACCCTAAGCAATCGTCAAGGGCGGCAGGACGGCGAACAAGGTGGGCTTAGAGAGGAATATGCGGCTTTCCACGCACCCAGATGTAAACGCATCGCCGAGTGGACGATGCGGCTACCTGAATGGGAAACCCGAGAGGATGCGACAGCCTTCAGGCCGCCGCATCGAACGCTCCCGACGCTGGGCTTTGAGAGAAGCCCCCAGGGAGCAGAGTATCGGCATTGATGAGCCGGATCGTCCGGCATTGCCAGCGGAGGAGGTGGGATTCGAACCCACGGTACCGCGGAGCGGTACACCGGTTTTCGAGACCGGCCCTTTCAACCACTCAGGCACCCCTCCGGTGTTTGTGGCTGGTCAACGTAGTTTAGAGGAAAGCCGTCGATCGTGGAAGAACAGACTGAGGATTTCGCCGCAGTCTTCCGCCAAAATCCCTGCCGTCGTTGGAACGCGATGATTCAAACGGCGGTCGTCGACCAGGCGATAAAGGCTCCGGCAGGCTCCCGCCTTGGGATCGACCGCTCCGTAAACCAGACGGGCGATCCGCGCATGAACGATCGCCCCGGCGCACATCACGCACGGTTCAAGCGTCACGTAGAGTGTGCAGTCGTCGAGCCGCCAGCGTCCCAGCGCCCGACCCGCGAGCGTCAACGCCACCCGCTCGGCGTGGGCGGTCGGATCGTGGATCGTCTCCCGGAGGTTGTAGGCCTGGGAGACGACGCGATCGCCGATCGCCACCACGGCTCCCACGGGGACCTCGCCCATCGCGGCAGCCTCGCGCGCCAGCGTCAGCGCGCGTTCCATCATCCGACGGTCGCGATCCGAATCGCCATCCTCCCCGCCTCGGCTCGACATCGCTTCTCCGATGGAATTCGCCGCCGACCGGGTAAAATGCCAGGACGAAGGGCGGCTCCAACAAGCCTGCCCCGTTGAACTCCCCCCAGAGGAGCCGCCCGGCCATGTCGCAGCTCGTCGAATTCTACCGCGGGACCGGGGAGGATGCGGAGGGGAGGAAGCTGGCCGACGTCTGGGCCTTCTCCGACGACGAGATGGAGTTCCACCACGACTTCATCCAGTGGATTTTCCCTCTCCAGCAGGCCAGCCGGTTCAATCCGTACGCCCCGATCCTCTCCGACCGAGACATCGCCGCCTTCCAGGACGAGCCGGTCCTCCGCGACAACCTCAAACATTCCTTCGACCGATTCCTGGCGTTCGTGGGCCTGGAGGAGAAGGACGGGCGGGTCGTCCCGGCGGCCGATTTCGAATCCAAACGCCAGATCTTCCTCGCGCCCGACCACAACTGGCTGCGGATCACCCGCGCGCTGACGAGCCTCCGACTGCTGGGCCTTCCCGAGCAGTCGGAGGCTCTATACGAAGGACTGCTGGACCTGATCAAGGACGGCCAGGCCCGGATCACGGCCGAGACCCGGCGGTTCTGGAAGAATGCGGCACGGCCCGACGCCGGCGATTGACCGAGCGTCGAGGCGTGCCCGGTCCATCGATCATGAGGTGGTGGTGCGGTCGCCGCCCATGTCGATCGAGGTGAAGAGGATCGCCGCGGCGGCGCCGCCGAGGAAGTCGGCCGCGAGGGGGATCCAGATGTCCGCCCACTTGCCCAGGCCCATGACCGCCGCGCCGACGGCAACGGCCGGGTTGAACGCCCCGCCCGAAACCGGTCCGACGGCGAACGCGCCGACGACGACCGTGAAGCCGATCGCCAGGCCATAGAACGAGTTCCCCTCAGTTCCCTTGGCCGTAGCCGCGTTCAGCACGACGTAGACCAGGGCGAAGGTGAACAAGAACTCGACGAGCAGCTTGGCGGGAACCGTGTAATCGCCCGCCGGCGGTCCAGGAGGCAGTCCGCCGGTCGCGCTGGCCTTGATGAACTGCACGGCCGCGGCGGCGGCCACCGCTCCGATGAACTGGGCGATCCAGTAGGGGACGGCGTCGGCGAAGCTGAGCTTGCCCCGCAGAGTGACGCCCAGGGTGACAGCCGGGTTGTAGTGGCCCCCCGAGAAGTGTCCGCCCGCATACACCATGATCATCAGCGCCGAGCCGATGGCCAGCGGTGCCATTGCAGCCGCGTCGGGCGATTTCACCGTCATACCTACGGTGAAAACCAGAAAGAAGGTGCCGATGAACTCGACGATCAACTTGCCGACCAACATGAGCGTCTCCTGGGTGCGCATCTGAGCAAAGATGGGAGCAAGGGAGAGGTCGCCGAGAAGTCGTCGACTTTTCGTCGAAACCCTCGAACGCTCAACAATACTATCCCGCCGGTCGCATTCGACTACCGCCCGCGTCCGTATTTTTGCTATTCGCCCCAGTCTCCAACCTGTCAACGAAGGTCTTCGTAGTCATGCAAGCCGACCGTCGAAATCCTCGCGCGGCATTGCGACAAGCGAAAGCGAAGCCCGTTTTGGTCGTAACCTAGAGACAGGGGGAGCCCAGTCGCCAGGCCCTCGCCGAGAGGGGAAGGCCCCCACCGAACGCACGCGAAAATGGTCGAACAAACCCGCGCCCAAGGGCGATTTCTCAATGCCGAACCTGATGTTAACGCAAGACTTCCGTCAACCAAGGCGGCTTGGCGCGGCGCGCGAACGGACCCAAAGCGAAGCCGCGTTCGGGTCGAGTTCCAGAGTTATTGGCCGACTCTTGCAGGCCTCAGAGAATGTAGCGGCTGAGATCCTCGTCACGGGCGACGTCGTCCAGGCGGTTGCGGACGAGGACGGCGTCGATGACGATTCGCTCCCCCTTGCGTTCGGGGGCGTCGAAGCTGACGTCTTCCAGCACCCGTTCGAGAATCGTGTGCAGGCGGCGAGCGCCGATGTTCTGGGTGGAACGGTTGACCTGAAACGCCAGATCGGCCATCGCCTCGATGGCGTCGTCAGTGAACTCGATGGTCACCCCTTCGGCGCTAAGCAGGGCTTCGTACTGGCGGAGGAGGGAGGCCCGAGGCTCCCGAAGGATCCGGGCGAAGTCGTCGCGGGCGAGGTCGTGCATCTCGACCCGGATCGGGAACCGCCCCTGGAGTTCGGGCATCAGGTCGGACGGTTTGCTGCGGTGGAATGCTCCGGCCGCGACGAAGAGGATGTGGTCGGTCTTCACCGGGCCGTACTTGGTGTTGACCGTCGTCCCCTCGACGATGGGCAGCAGGTCGCGCTGGACGCCCTGGCGGGAGACGTCGGGCCCCCGCGAGCCGCCGTCGTCGCCGGCGACCTTGTCGATCTCGTCGATGAAGACGATCCCCGACTCCTGGGCCAGTTCGACGGCCGCCTGGTTCACCTTCTCGGGGTCGAGGAGAGCGTCGACTTCCTGCTGGAGCAAGATCGGCCGGGCCTCGCGGACGGTCGTCCGACGCGGCTTGGCGGCCTTGGGCATGATCTTCTCGAACATCCCCTGGATGTCCATCTCCATCTGCTCCAGGTTCCCCGCGCCGAGGATCGAGACCGGCGGGGCGGATCGGCCGGGGATCATGACCTCGACCTCGCGGTCCTCCAACTCGCCGGCCGTCAGCCGAGCCCGGAGCTTCTCCCGCGACCGCGCCCGACGTTCGGCCGCCTCGTCCGCGGCTCCCGGCGGCGGGGTCGGATCCCAGGGCGATGGCGAGGGGGACGACTGCGGCGGCAGCATCAGGTCGAGCAGTCGGTCCTCGACGCGTGCCTCGGCCTGTTCCTGGACGCGTTTGCGCTCGATCTCGCGGACGAGGAGGATAGACGCCTCGACGAGGTCTCGGATCAGGCTCTCAACATCGCGACCGTAGTAGCCGACCTCGGTGAACTTGGTTGCTTCGGTCTTGATGAACGGAGCGCCGACGAGGGTCGCCAGCCGACGGGCGATCTCGGTCTTGCCGACTCCGGTCGGGCCGATCAGCAGGATGTTCTTGGGTGTCACCTGGGCGCGAAGGTCGTCCGAAAGCATCCGCCGCCGCCAACGGTTGCGCAGGGCGATCGCCACCGCGCGCTTGGCGTCGGCCTGGCCGACGATGTCGCGATCCAGTTCGGCGACGATCCGCCGGGGCGTCAGCTCGTGCTCGGACACGGGAGTTCCTCCACCGTCAGATGCGTGTTCGTGTAGATGTCGATCCCCCCCGCGATCGTCAGCGATTCGCGGACGATCTCGGCAGCGGAGAGGTTCGAATGAGCGACCAACGCCCGTGCCGCCGCCAGCGCATAGCCTCCGCCGGAGCCGGTGGCGAGCAGACCGTCGGTCGGCTGGATGACGTCGCCGGAGCCGGTGAGCATCAGGCTGTGGCGGGCGTCGACGACCAGCAGGACGGCCTCCAGCCGGCGCAGGGCGCGGTCGGTCCGCCAGAGCTTGGCCAATTCGATAGCGGCCCGGGGGATATTGTTGGGATGGTCCTTCAGCTTGCCCTCGAACCGCTCCAGCAGGGCGAAGCCGTCGGCCGCCGAGCCGGCGAAGCCGACGATGACCTGGCCGTCCAGCAGTTTGCGGATCTTCACCGCGTCGGCCTTCATGACCTGGGTCCCCAGCGTCACCTGGCCGTCGCCGCCGATGGCGACCTTACCCCCCTTCCGCACCGAGAGGATCGTCGTCGCATGCCACTTCAAGGGGGTCGCCTCCTGGTCGCCGATCGCGCGGTGGGTCGTATCCATACAATCAAGGGACGGCCGCCCGCGCGCGGTTCGCTCGCCTTCCCGAGGATACGAGATCAAGGGGCCCGCCGCCAATTGGGGCGATCAGTCGACGCGCGTCGCAGCCGGTCTGCGGCCGATCTGGGGAGGCGAGGGGTCGTCCCTGAGGAACTCGGAGAGTTGCTCCTTGAGCCGGTCGCGCTCAAGGGCCTGCTCCCGCGTGTACCGATATGGGACGGCTGCAATCTGCTCGTTGAGCCGGAAGACCCGGACGCGTCGCAAAGGAACGCCGGCGCGGACGACCTGGAAATCGTCGAGCGGCTGGCAGCTCTTGAAGAAGTGTTCGTAGAAGGCGAACGGGGTGTAGTCGTCGTCGATCATGACCATGACGCCGTCGCGGCCGACCCATTCGGCCGGATCGCTCCAGAAGGCGAAACCGCGAGCGTCGCCCATGTTATAGCAGACGACCGGGCGTCGGAGCCGCGTCGCGTGGGCGATCTGCGCGCTCTGAAACCAGTTGCGGGTGAAGATGAAGGTCCGGGGATCGTCCAGCACGCCCAGCCCCTCAAGCCTGTCTGCGACCTGATCCCAGCCGTAGCCGTCGGCCGTGGGATCGGTCTTCGCCGTCAACAGGCCCGATCGCTGGACCCATCCCGTGCGAGCCTCGGTCAGCGTGATCGCCAGGACGACGACCGAGAACCCAGCAGCCAACGCGAGCCGTCGTCGCGACTGCGTCGGCAGAGCGATCGCTCGATCAGCCAGAACTCGGCCGAGCGATGGGAAAAGTGGGACGATCCCAATCAGCCCCCAGTGGGGCAGCACCGACCGGGTGCAGGCGACCGCCGTGAAAACGCCCAAAGGCGCGACGCAAAGGCAGAGCGCCAGGCGCTCGTGCTCGTCGTCGCGGTCCTTCCAACCGGCGATCAGCCGCCAGCCGACGGCGATCAGCATCACCCAGATCCACGGGAACAGATAGGCCGCCTGCGCGGCGATCGCTCCGAGAAGACAGTCGGGCCGGAGTCGGAACCCTCCGACGGCGCGGCTCCCCTGGAAGGCGAACGACGCCCAGCCGTTGTTCACGTTCCAGATGATGACCGGGCTGAAGACGATCAGGCCGAGTGCGACCGCCAGATAAGGCCCGGGATGAAGCAGCAGCCGTCGCCGGCCCGGCCGCAAGGCCAGGTAAAGGACGGTCCCGGCGGGCAAAAAGACCGCGTGATATTTGCTCAACATCGCCAGCCCCCAGACCAGGCCGACGGCCGCCCAGAGCCGGAGGCGGTCGGGCCGTTCCAGAGCGAGGTCGATGCGGTCGATGGTCAGGAGCCAAAAGAAGAGCAGGGGGCCGTCGGGCAGAGCGAACGTCCCCACGGCCAGCCCGTAATAGCCGGTCAGGTTCAGCGCCAGCGCCGCGTAGAATCCGGCCCAGCCGCCGAACCAGCGCCCAGCAATCCGGGCCATGAGGTACGTCGAGCCCGCGAAAAGGGCGACGAAGCCCGCCCGAAGGGCGAGGGCCGAGTAGAGGTCGGGCGAGCCGGACAACCCAAGCGTCTCGACCCAGGCAAGCATCGGCGGGTGGTCGAAATAACTCAGGGCCGGGTGCAGGGCGTACAGGAAGTGGTACGCCTCGTCGTTCCCAAGCCCCAGATTCGACGCCGCGACGATTCGAAACAGCGCCGAGATCGCAATCAGGGCGGCTACCGCCAACCTGGGTGTCATGAGCTTCCTCGCTCCCCGTATTCCTACTATTCCAGGCCGGCGAAGTCTTACCCGGGAGCGAGCTTCGGGGCGAGAGCAAATCCTTCACCCGCTTCGTGTACTTCGTGTGCAAGATTTGCCCGGAGAAAGTGCAGCCGCAACCTCCGGTTTGCCGAGCAGCCGGACGACCACGGCGACCCGCCCGATCGGTGCCGACGTCGGCGGGAGGACGGTCGAATCGTTGCAAGTCCCATGAAGGCCGCCTGTTTGCAACGAGAGGAGTGACGAGGTCGTCGAGATCGGAGAGATCGGCGACGCCGTTGGAACGGCCGGGCCGGTGTGGGAAGCCCGGAGTTTGTCAAGTCTTCGCGAGAACGGCCCTGGTTTTGCTCTGGCCAAGATCGTCGTCTTGAGGAATCCTGAAGAATCGTGGGGCGCGCCTTGGATTGGAGCCGCGGTAGGCTACATTCTCAAATAAGGAGCGGCCTCCCACGAAGCACCTGGCGAAGACGTCGCGAACATCACCGCCCCGAGAAGCGTCTTAATCACTAGAGGGGACGAGAGGAAAGAGGAGAAGTCAGAAGCCGTCGATCGTCGAGTTCCGGACCTTCGGTTCCACCATCATCCGAGATTCAAGGCCACGAAGCACGACGACTGGAGTTCGAGGGACGTCCGACGGCTGCGTCAAATGATCACAGAGGTCGGCAATCTCCATAAGAAAAGAGGAACGCCATGACTGCGAAACTGGCCGAAACCCAACTCTGGCAGCACAACCTGGTCTCTCTGATCCGCTCGGGGCTTTTCCTCCGAGCCGAGACCCGGGCGTCCCACGGCCTGTTCACTGTCGTCGGCGTTTATTCGGACGGTACGACGTCCGCCCCCCTGGCGAAATACTCCGACCCTAGACGCGCGACCGACGCGGCTGAGATCGTCAATCGGATGGCCATGGTACCCCCGCTCGTCGAGGCCAACTGAGCCTCCCGAGCGGCCCTCGCTCCCTCCTCGAAACCGAACGCAAGACATCTCACCGCCGCCTCGATCCCCACGTGATCGAGCGGCGGTTTGTGTTTCGAAGGGCTGCGTCTGAATCGCGACCTCCCTCGGCAGAGGGCAGGAGCGTAGCGGCGGGTGAAGGTCATGGGATTTCGGAGGGCATGTCGGACGCAGACGCTCGAAGACCCGTCGCTACGCCTGCAGTCCGACGACCCTCACCCGGCCCTCCGGGCCACCCTCTCCCAACGGGAGAGGGTGCTTCACCCTCGCATAGGATTATCGCGCGCTCTCGACCGTCTCCCACTCCCTCGCCGGGGCCTCAGCCGCGAGCGCCGGGGCTTGTTCGACTGAGAAGCGGACGCCCATGCGGCGCAGGAAGCAGACGAACTGGTCGAGCAGGGCGTAGAAGACGGGGGTGACCAGAAGCGCCAGGACGAGGGAGAGCATCTGGCCGCCGATGATGACCTTGGCCATGCTCGCGCGAGCCCCTGCACCGGGGCCTTGACCGAGGGCCATCGGGACCATCGAGGCCACCAGCATGACCGTCGTCATCAGGATCGGCCGCAACCGGGTGTGGTTGGCCTCGACGATCGCGTCGTGCCGTGATTCCCCCCGCGCCCGGAGCTGGTTCGTGGCGTCGACCTGGAGGATACCGTTCTTCTTCACGATGCCCACGAGCATGAACAGCCCGAACATCGCGTAGAGGTCTAGAGGCGTCCTGAAGAAGTAGAGCGACAGGAGCCCGAAGGGGATCGTCACGGGCAAGGCCATGAGGATGGAGATCGGCTGGGTCCAGCTCTCGAACTGAGCCGCCAGGATCAGGTACATGAACAGCACCGAGAGCCCGAAGGCGATCCCGAAGTAGTAGGCCGTCTCCGCCAGCGTCTTGGCCTGGCCGGTCAGGACGTAAGAGTAGCCGGGCCCCATCTCCATGTCCTTGATGACCCCCTGAGCGAGCGTGACGGCGTCGCCCAGGGCGATGGACTCGGGATTACCCAGCACGGTCACGATCCGCTCGCGGTTGAGCCGCTCGATCTCCGTCGGCCCCCGCTCGTCGACGAGCTTCGCAAGGCTGGAGAGCTTCACCAGCCCGGCCTTCGACGAGGGGAGGGTGAGTTGGTAGATCTCGTCAACCGAGCCGCGGAGCTTGGCGTCGGCACGGAGCCAGACGTCGTACTGCTCCTCACCGTCGCGGAACCGGGTGACCGGCAGACCGCCGACGAGGACGCGGAGGCTGTCGGCAATCGTTCCGACCGGCACGCCCAGGTCGCTGGCCGCCTCCCGGTCGACGTTCACCTGAACCTCGGGCTTGCGGAGCGAGAGCGTCGTGTCCAGGTCGACGACCCGGCCGTCGCGCTTCAGACCCTCGACGAGCTTATCGGCGTACACCGACAGTTGCTCCAGGTCGGGCCCCCCCAGGTTGATCTGGAAAGTCTGTGGACGACGTCCTCCCTGGAAGGCCGAGACGTCGTTGACGCTGGCGCGGAGGTCGGGGTAGTCGGCCAGAAACGCGCGGGCCTCCTGCTGGATGGCGAACTGGGTGTAGTCGCGCTCTTCCAGCTCGGCCATGCGAACGTAGATCGTCGCCCGGGTGACGTCGCCCGCTCCCTTCACCGCCCGGCCGGTGGTCGAGCCGATCTGAGTGAAGACGTGTTTCGTCCCGTTGAGCTTCCAGACGCGCTCCTCCAGCTCCTTCATGAGGCTCGAGGTTCGCTCCAGGCTGTAGCCCTCGGGCGTGGTGACGCTGACCTCATACTCGCTCTGGTCGTCGCGGGGGATCAGTGAGAAGCCCACCGCCTTGCCGATGGGGATCGTCGACAGGAACGTCAACAGAGCGATGATGATAACCACGAACTTGAATCGGAGCGCCCCGCGGAGCATCCCGCCGTAGCTGCCGTCGATGATCCGCCAGATGAAGCCCGACTTGGACGCCGCGCCGTGACCACCCTCGCCCGGCTCCAACTTGAGGAACCGCGAGCAGAGCATCGGCGTCAGGGTGAACGACACGAACAGGCTCATCGCCACGGCGAAGGCCACCGTACCGCCGAAGCTGGAGAAGAACCGGCCGACGATGCCTCCCATGAAGGCGATCGGCAGAAAGATGACGATCAGCGAGAGGCTGGTCGCCATGACCGCCAGGGCGATCTCCTTCGTCCCCTTGCGCGAGGCCGTCATGGCGTCGAGACCATCCTCCTCCATATGGCGGAAGATGTTCTCGTGCACGACCACCGCGTCGTCGATCACAATGCCGATCGCCAGGATCAGGGCGAGCATCGTGATGTTGTTGAGCGTGAAGCCCATGTACCGCATAAACATGAACGTCGGGATGATCGACGTCGGGATCGCCATCGTGGCGATGAGGGTCGTTCGCCAGTCTCGGATGAACAGCAGGATCGTCCCCGAGACCAGCACGGCCGCCAGCATCAGGTGGAACTTCACCTCCTCGATGGACTTCTCGATGAACCGCGACTGGTCGCGGATGATCTCGATGGCGATGTCCGGAGGGAGGGTCTGCATGATCGTCTCCAGCCGTTCTTTCACGTCGTGAACGAGCTGGACCGTGTTGACCCCCGACTGCTTCTGGACCACCAGGCTCACAGCGGAATCGCCGTCGAGCCGGGCGAGGCTCCGAGGCTCCTCGAACGAGTCCTCGGCGCGGCCGACGTCCTTGACCCGAATCGGATAGCCGTTGCGGTTGGCGATGATGAGGTTGTTGAACTCGGCTTCCGTCCGGAGCCGCCCCAACGTCCGAAGCACCAGCTCGCGCGGGCCCTGATCGACGCGGCCTCCGGGGACTTCCAGATTCTGCCGCAACAGGGCCTGCTGGACGTCGTCGACCGAGAGGTCGTAGGCGGCGAGGCGGTCGGTGTCGATGACAACGTTCATCGCCCGCGTCCGGCCGCCGACGAGGTTAATCGAGCCCACGCCGGGCACCGTTTCCAGTCGCTCCTTGATCTGGCGGCGGGCCAACTCGGTCACCTCGCGGAAGTCGCGACGGCCGGAGATTGCCAGGGTCGCGACGGGCATCGAGCCGGTGTCGAACTTGTCGATGATCGGCGGGTCGGTCCCATCGGGGAGATCGCCGAGGATCGTGTTGACCTTGTCGCGGACCTCCTGCGTTCCGACGTCTCCGTTCTTCGAGAGCAGGAACTGCACGGTGACGACCGACACCCCCTCCTGCGTCGTCGAGCGCAGCTCGTCGATGCCGGAGACCGTGTTGATGATGTCCTCGATGGGCTTGGTGACCGTCGACTCCATCTCCTCGACGCTGGCCCCCGGCAGCACGGTGGTCACCGTGCAGACGGGGAAGTCGACGTCGGGGAAGAGGTCGACGCCCAGCTCGGAGTAGGAGACGGCCCCCAGCACCAGCGGGACGATCACCAGCACCCACGTGAAGACGGGGCGATTGATGCAGACGTCGGACAGCGTCATAGGACGGACCTCGGGACGTGTTCGGTTCTCGTCAAGACTTCGCCGGCGCGGGCTGCTTGGGAGCCTCGGGTTGATCAGGTTCGATCGGCGTCGAAGCCTCGGACTTGGCGGATTCGGGAGGGCGGACGAAGATCTTGGCTCCGTCAGCCAACTTGGTCTGGCCGGTGACGACGACCTGCCCGGTGGCTGGGAGCTTCTTGCTGGTCACCTCGACCCAACCGGTCCCCTCCCTGCCGAGAACCAGGTCGTCGATGGATCGGACCTTGTCGCCGTCGAGGAGGAATAGCTTGGTGACGCCGGCGTACTGAACGACCGACTCGATCGGGACGACGGCGGCGTCGGCCGCGGCCTCGGTGACGATCACGGCCTTGGCGAAACCGCCCGGGTGCAGCAGACGCTCCTCGTTCGGAGCCACGGCCTCAACGTGAAAGGTCCGGCTGGCGGAGTCGATCGTCGGGTTGATCCGCGCGACCTTCCCCTCGAAGGTGCGACCGGGATGCGAGGCCACCGAGATCCGAACGGGCTGTCCCTCGCGAACGCGATCGCTGAAGCGTTCGGGGACGGTCAGCCAGAGTCGCAGGGGGTTCTCGATGACCATGTCGAAGACCGCCTCGCCTTCCTTGATCATCTGCCCCTCAGCCACGGAGCGGCTGGCGATGGCGTAGACCACGTCGTCGGCCTTGGCCTTGGTCGGGACCGCCTCCTGCGGCTGAGGCGCGAGGATCGTCATGTCCTTGAGGAGTTGCTCCTGCTGGTCGCGGTTCACGCGGCTGGCCAGGGCCATGGCGATGATGTTGCGGGCGGTCGACTTGGCGTTGTCGTACGCGGCGATCGAGGTCCGATAGTCGGTCTCGCGATCCTCAAGCTCCTGGGTGGTGCTGGCCCCCTTGCGGTTGAGGTTGCGCTGGCGGGCGAGGTCCGCGGCGGCCTTCTCCATCGACAGCCTGTACTGGACGACGGCGGCGACCTTCTCGATGACCTCCTCGGTCTGAGGCCCGTTGACCAGGGTTTCGCTGATTCCGTAGCGGCGGACGAAATCGTCGGCCATCTGCGAGGTGATCCCCAGCCGCACCAGTTCCGCCAGGTATCGGGATTCGGCCGCGTTATAGGCGAGTTGGGCGTCGACGGGATCGAGTTGCACCAGCGGTTCGTCGGGTTTGACGCGGTCTCCCATGTCGTGGAAGACCTTCAACACCCGGCCCGACCGCTTGGAGCCGACCGTCACCTGCTCCCAGCCTCGCAGCGAGCCGACGGCCTCGATGGTCCGTTCGACCGATCGCTTTTCAATCGGCGCGACGGTCACCACGACGGGCTGCGGCGCCTCGGCCGCCTTGTTCTCGGCCGCCTTCTCTTCCTTATGTGCGCAGCCGGCCCAGGCTGTCGCCAGGACCGCTGCGACCAGGATCGACGCTGACGTCCTACGTTTCATGAGCGACCTTCCTGGCCCGCGACGGGGCGACGGTCCTCGAAAGCTCGGAGCAGCGCCGCGACGAGCACGCGCGTGCGGTCCTCCCCGAGCGGTTTGTTCTTATAGAGAAAGTCGATGATGGAGACCATCAGGACGCCTCGGAACATCGTCTCGAAATCGTCGACGTCTTCCGGGGCCACCAGCCCAGAGTCCACACAACGTTGAAAGGCCGCCTGAGTCCAGCCGTGAAGGTCGGCCTTGCAGCACTCCATGAACGGAGCGACGCCCGCCTCGGGGGGACCGAACCCCACCGCGAAGAAGAACCGCGAACGGTCTGGATCTTCGCGGCAGAAGTCGAAATGGGCCTCAAGCACTCGTTCCAGCACCCGGACGGGGTCGGGCTCGCCGTCGATCACGGCCTTGAGTCGAGCGGAAAGCTCGGAGATGGGTTCGACCAGAATGGTCTTCGCCAGCCCCTCCTTGCTCCCGAAGTGGTAGTAGAGCGTCGGCTTGGCAACGCCCGCCTCCTCGACGATCTCCCTCGTCGACGTGGCCTCGAACCCTTGCCGAGCGAACAGCCGCGCCGCCGCTCTGGCGATGTGCCGCGCCGCCTCATTGTCTTCCGGCTTCGCGACCGTCATCCCAGACCTTTCGACCTTGCCGACTGGCAAAAGAAGACAAGCTACCGACCGGTAGGTATTCTCGCCGAAGTCGCCTCGGACGTCAATCCGAGGTTGAAGCAGAAAGGGGAGGGACCTCGCTCTCGCGGCGATGCGACGTAGAATCAAGAGAGTCGCGTTCCCGTCGGGGTTCGGGTCGCGCCTACCTATCGCCCGTAAATCGCCGAGGAGTCGCCATGAACCTGGAACGGCCGATCACCGACCGGATCACCATTGCGGATCAGCCTTCGGCGGAGGATCTTGCTCGGCTCAAGGCGGAAGGCTATGTGGCCGTCGTGAATCTCCGCAAGGACGGCGAGCCCGCGCAGCCGATGGACGTCGCCGCCGAGGGGAAGGAAGTCGCCGACCTGGGGATGGCCTACCATCACTACGCGATCGACCAACCGCCGCTGACCGAATCCGGGGTGACGGCGACCAGCGATTTCATCGACCGCGAGGCGGCGAAGGGGAAGGTGCTCGTCCACTGCATGAAGGGAGCCCGAGCCGCCGCCCTGGTGCTGCTCCAGCAAGCCCGAGCCCACGGCTGGCAACCCGACGAGGTGCTTGCCAAGGGCCGCGCGGTCGGCCTGGAGCTGCCGCCCCCGCTGCAGGCGAAGGTCGATCAGTATTTGAAGTCGCAAGGCTGAGCCCCGGCCGCTTGACCCGGCCGAAATCCGCCTTAGATTGAACCAAGAGAGGCGGCCGCGGATCGTTGGGGCGGGAGGTGGTTGTGAGGAACCCATTTGGTCGATTCGGCGTGTTGTTCCTCGCCCTGACGCTCATCTACATTTTGAGCAGCGGCCCGATTCTGGCGACGGCCTGCCGCCTCCGCGAGTTCACCGGATACGACGGCTGGTACGCGACCTTCATCCCCTACTGGCCGCTTCTGACGACGGTCGGCCGAGACTCGTTCGTAATCCATTACATTGAGTGGTGGTTCGCGTTCGCCGGCGCCGTCGGCCCAGGATGAAAACACCCGTCAGAGCCCCGCGCAGGCGACGGCTCCGATTCCAGGTCCACACATGAGGGAGTCGTCGATGTCCCGTCCCGGAATCCTCATCGTGGCCGCAAGCGTCTGGATCGGCGTCGGCCTCGTCGCCGACACGGCTCACGGCGGCGAGGACCCGCGCACGGCGGAAACCTTCCTGACGGCCCTCCGCGAAAAGGGGATGTACGACCTGGCGTCGGAGTACATCGAGCGTCTTCGGTCCGACCCCGGTCTCGGCCAGCCTCTCAAGGGCCTGCTCGACTACCACGAAGGCCGGGCCTTGATCGACGAGGCGTCGCACAGCGTCGACCTGGCTCGGCGCCGCGAATTGCTCGACCGCGCCGCCGGCCGTCTAAGCATGTTCGTGAAAGACCGCCCCGAAGATCAGGCGACGCTGGAAGCTCTGATCGAGATCGCCCGCAGCCTGTTCGAACGCGGCCATCTCGCACGGTTGGTCGGCGAGGACTCAACCGACGCCGATCGCAAGAAATCCAAGCTCGACGAGGCCCGCGACATGTTCGGCCAGGCCGCCGACGCCTACGGCCACGCCGCCGAACGTCTCGCCGAGGCCCACAAGAAGCTGGCCGGCTTCATGGAGCGAGGCGACCCCCGCATCGCTGAGCGCGATCGAAGGCGCGACAACATGCTCGACGCCCGGCTCAAGCAGGGCCTCGCCATGTACGAGAAGGCCCAGACTTTCCCGGCGGAATCCAAGGAACGCGCCGACCTGCTGAACTATGCCCTGGCCCGCTTCGACGAGGTCAACAAGGACTACCGGCAAAGCATGGCCGGATTCATGGCCCAGACCTTCCAGGGCAAGTGCTACGAGGAGCAGGGGAAGATCGGCGAAGCGATCGGCCTCTACAAAACGATCCTGGATCAGCCCGATCCTCGGCTCCGCGACATCAAGCGCACCGTCCACTACTTCTACATCGTCGCCCTGACGAAGCGACAGCAGTTCCCCCTGGCGGCCGACGAGGCCGTGAAATGGCTGCAAACCTACGACCGCCGTGAGGAAAGGCGTTCGATGGACGGCGTCGGCGTCTATTACGAGCTGGCCCGCAGCCTCGACGCCCAGATCAACAAGGACACGCCCAAGGCGGATCGAGAGGCTGCGACCAAGAAGATCGTCGAGGCGCTCTCGCAGGTCGTCCGGATGCCGACGCCTTTCAAGAACGACGCCGTGGCGATGCTCAAGAAGTACAAGCCCGGCTCGGCGATCGAGCCCAAGGAACTGGCCCGCCTGAGCTTCGACGAGGCGGTCCTCCAGGCCGACGAGGCGATGGGCTCGCGCGAGTGGGCCCGAGCCGTCGCGCTTCTGCGGACGGCCGTCGCCAAGGCGGGGCCGCGACAGGCCGACAAGATCGACCTCAGCCGCTTCCACCTGGCCTATGCCCTGTACATGGACAAGAAGTTCCCCGAGGCCGAGGTCGCGGCCGGCTGGCTGGCTCGCAACAAGTCGCGGTCGGAGTTGGCGCCCCCGGCCTCCGCGCTGGCCTCGCAGGCGATCCTAGACCAGTACAACAACCCCCGGGAACTCGATCGCCCCGGGGACCTGGATCGCTACATCGACCTGGCCAAATACACCGTCGCCACCTGGCCCACGCGTGAAGAGGCCGACGAGGCCCGCATGCTCCTGGGCCAGATCCACCAGGGCCGCGGCGAGTTCGACCAGGCCGCCGCCGATTTCGCCTCCGTCCCCGAGCGGTCGCCGCGGCGGCTGGAGGCCCAAACCCGGCTCGGCGGCGCCCACTGGGCCAAGAGTCGCTCTCTGGCCAGGGCGGGTGATGACAAGAAGCCCGAATCCGACGCCGAGGCCGCCGAGGCCGTGACGATCCTCAAGAAAGCGCTCGACGACCGCAAGGCGGCTGGAGCCCCCGTCGACGACGCCGGTTATCTCGGCAACGCCGCTGACCTGGGCTCCGCGCTGACGGAATCGGACAAGCCCGACGAGGCGATCAAGACCCTCAGGCCGATCGTCGACGCCCAGAAGACCAAGACCGGCCCTGCGTTCGGCCGGCTGATGGAATCGTACCTGCTCGCCCAGGTCGGCGCGGGCCAGGTTGAGGCGGCCATCGCCTCGATGCGAGCCGTTGAGGCCAGCGGCGACGGCGTCAACCGCACTCAGCTCTACTACCGGTTCGGACGGCTGCTGGAAACCGAATTGGAGCGACTCGCCAAGGCCAACCAGCCTCTGAAGGTGACCCAGCTTAAGGACGCGTACCGCAAGGCCCTGACCTCGCTGGCCGAGAGCAAGTCCGGCCAGACCTTTGAAACCCTGCGGTGGGCCGCCGAGGGCCTGCTCTCGATCGACGCTGGCGCCGACGCCGAGACCATCCTTCGCCGGGTGATCGCAGACGCCCAGGCCGATCCCAACTTCCTCAAGGAGAAGGGGGGGCCGGAGCGGCTCCTCCGCGCCAAGGTGAAGCTCGCCACGGCGCTCCGCGTCCAGAAGAAGTTCGATCAGGCCGCCTCGCAGATCGACGAGCTCATGGCCGACGAGACCTTCAAGCGTTATGCCGATCCGCAGTTCGAGAAGGGCGAATTGCTCGACGCCCAGGCCGAAGCCGGCCAGGGATCGTGGGCCGCGGCCGCCGCCCACTGGCAGGATCTCGCCCAGAGACTCGGCCGCGTCAGACCCAAGCCGGAATCTTACTTCGAAGCCTGGTATCGAGCCGCGATCGCCCTGTCGAAACAGAAACAGAATCCCAAGGCCCGCCAGACCCTGACCGCCGTCATGCGGCTCAACCCGACCGTCGGCACGCCCGAGATGAAAGAGAAGTACGAGAGCCTGCTGGCGAAGTTGAAGTGACGTCAGACGCCCCCAACCTTCGAGCGAGTTGACCGAAAGGCCATCCCAGGAGCCACGCCGTGACCCATCCCACCCCTCTTCGCATGGCGATCGTCTTCGCTCTGCTCGCCTCTCCGCTCGCCGCGCGCGGCGACGTGATCAATCTCATCGCCGGCACGACGTTCAAGCAGGGGCAGGGGGGGGCGGTGCGCGGCCAGGTCACGGCCGAATCGCCTTCCGAGGTGGCCGTCTCGCTGGGGAACAGCACGATCAACGTCCCCACCGACCAGATCGAATCCATCGAGTACCAGGGCCAGCCAGCCTCGTTGCAGCTTGCGATTACCAGTGCCGACGCTGGCCGCGCCTCGGACGCGATCACGCAATACCAGAAGGCCGCGACCGAGGCCGCCGGTAAGGCGTTCGTCGTCGAGGCCGCCAAGTTCGGCGAGGCCTCGACCCTGGCCGATCTGGCCCTGACCGAGCCAGAACGAGTGAAGGAGGCGCTGGGCAAGCTCACGGCGTTCATCCAGTCCTACTCCAAGGGACGGCACGTCGTCCCGGCGCGGGTGGCCCTGGCCCGGCTGCAGCTCCACACCGAGGACTACAAGGGGGCCGAGGCGAACATCGCCGAACTGGCCAAGATCCCTCCAGGAGCAAACAACGCCGCCGTCCTCAAGGCCCGCCTTCTGCTGAAGCAAGGAGACGCCAAGGGCGCCGCCGCCGACCTCGACCGCCTCATCGCCGCAGCCTCCGACGAGCCGACTCGCCAGGTCGAGTTAAAGATGGTGAAGGCCGAGGCGCTGATCGCCGCCAGCAAGTACGATGAGGCCGAGTCCCTCGTCCGCCAGGTGATCGCCGCCGCCGCGCCCGACGACGTCCTGATCCAGTCCAAGGCGTACAACACCCTGGGAGACTGCCTCTCAGCGGCGGCCAAGCCCAAGGACGCGCTCCTCGCCTACCTGCACGTCGACCTGCTCTATTCCAAGGACAAGGAGGAGCACCCCCGAGCCCTTCGGCGGATCGAACAGGTCTTCCGGAAGCTCGGCCAACTCCCCCGCGCTGAGGAGTACAGCCAGCGGCTCAAGCAGGAATATCCCAACAGCCCGTGGGCCAAGCAGGCCCAGGGCTGAGTCGACCGGCGGCGGCTACTCGTCCTCCGCATCCTCGCGGCGACGGGCGGCCTCCTGGAAGATGAGGATCGTCCCCGTCAGCCAGAACGCAAATCCAACGGCGACGATCGACCACACCTGGTTCGACGTCATTCCAAACAGGCTGCGCCCCCCGTCCCGTCCGCCGAGCGCAACCGCCGCCAGACCGAACATCTCCATGAGCAAGCCGACGATGCGGACGATCTGACCGATGTTGGCGGGCATGAGGCGGGTCTCGGAACGAAGCGGGAAGACGGCCGACGAGAAACCCATGGGCTGGGTCGCGACCCAGCCCATGGAGTCCACGATCAGATCTTGGGCAACTCGAACCCCTTGCGGGCCTCGCGGGAGAGCAAGGCGTCGGCTTCGGGGTCATTCTTGAAGCGTTCGGCCTCGATGTCCCAGTTGAGCTTGCGGCCGACCCTGTAGGCGATGTTCCCCAGGTGGCAGGTGTTGGTGGAGCGGTGGGCGATCTCAATGTCGCTCGTCGGCTTGGCCCGAGACGCGAGGCAGTCCAGGAAGTTGCGGACGTGCGGCTTCTGGCCGTCGTCCCCCTTCTCCTTGGAAGGTTCGAGGGTGATCTTCCGGTTCTCGCGGGGCCCGTGGACCAGCTTGATGCCGTAGGGCTCGTCGATCTTGTCCGGGATGACCTCGTAGCCCTCGCGGTTCAGCATCAACGTACCGTCGGTGCCGCAGAAGAGGATGCCGTAGCCGTTGCCGTTGAACTTGTAGCCGTTCCCCTTGCGCATCGAGTACGTCAGGGTGGCCGTGGGGAACTCGTAGACGACCTGGAGCGTGTCGGGCGTGTCGCGGTCGTCGTCGGTCGTCTCGATGCCGCCGGTCGCGTAGACGCTGTTCGGGCCCTTGGCGTCGAGCGCCCACAGGACGATATCGTTGAGGTGGACGCCCCAGTCGCTCATCATGCCGCCGGCGTAGTCGGAGAACCAGCGGAAGAGCAGGTGGAAGCGGTTCGGGTTGAACCGCCGCGAAGGCGCGGGGCCGAGCCAACGGTCGTAGTCGACGTACGGCGGGGCCTCCAGCGAGTCGGGGTAGACGCCCATGCCGACGGGGCTGATGTTCTCATAGTTCCAGGTCTGGACCCAGAAAACCTTGCCGAGCTGGCCCGACCGGACGATGTCGACGGCCTTGCCGAAGTGCTTGGAGGAGCGCTGCTGAGTGCCCACGGCGATGATCTTGCCGGTCTTCTTGCCGGCCTCGATCATGGCTCGCCCTTCGGCGACGTTGTGGGCGACGGGCTTCTCGACGTAGACGTCCTTGCCGGCCAGCACGGCGTGGATCGTGGGCAGGGCGTGCCAGTGGTCGGGGGTGGCGATGATGACGGCGTCGATGTCCTTGCGGTCGAGCATCGCGCGATAGTCGCGCATCGTTTCGGGCCGCTCGCACTCCTTGATCTTCTTGATGCGATCGGCCGTATCGCCGGCATGGCGGTCGTCGACGTCGGCGACGGAGACCACGTCGACGTCTTCCTCCTTGAGGAACGTGTCCAGAAGCTGGTTGCCCCGGCTGCCAGGGCCGATGATCCCCAACCGCTTGCGCTCGCTCGGAGCCGCGGCCCCGGACTTGCCGATCGCCGGCGCGGCGAACGCCGAAGCCGCACCGACCGCGACGCCGGCCGTCCCCACGAACCCCCGCCTCGTAATGCTCTCGCTCATGATCGTCGTCCGCCTCGCCTGACGTTGGAAGGGTTTGACCCGTGGCGGACGCCGTCGCTCCGCAGGGTCGCTCCGGTGATCGTACTCCGCTCCGAAGCCGAATGATAGGCCCCGCGCGCCGACGCCTCGAACACCGTTGCCGGCGCTGCTATCATCGGGCCCGGACGCGTTTCAGTCCGGATTTCATGGCTGAGTGAAAAGGGGATTCCTCGCCAGGCCCGCCGGAAGCTGGCGTGCGAGGAGTCTTCAGAAAGGGGTCTCGATGGGTCCTGGGTTCACCAACCGGAGACGGTTTCTCCACACTGCGCTGACGACCTCGGCGGCGGCGATGGCCTACAGTCGAGTGCCTCGCGCTCAGGCCGGCGCGGCGGTCGGCGGGCCTTACATCGACGTCCACACGCATCTGGGACGAACCTGGAACGGCGACGAACCGATGACGCCCGAGGCGCTCGTCCGTTGGATGGACGACAACAACATCGCCAAGGCGGTCGTTCTGCCGCTGGTCTCCCCCGAGTCGTCCAGCTACCTGAACCTCACCGAGCAGGCCCTCGCCGGCGCGAAGGCCTTCCCCGACCGCCTCATCCCCTTCTGCTGCATCGACCCGCGCACCAGCTACCGGGGAGGTCGCAAGGGTCTGGTCGCCATGCTCAAGGAGTACGTCGATCAGGGGGTGAAAGGCTTCGGCGAGCACAAGGTCGGCCTGCCGATCGACGACCCCAGGATGATGGCGGCCTATGAGGCGTGCGACGACCTCAAGCTTCCCGTCCTCTTCCACTGCGACGACATCCGAGGGACCGACCAGGCTGGGCTGCCAGGCCTGGACCGGGTCCTCACCGCCTTCCCGAACCTCAATTTCATCGGTCACGGCCCTGGCTTCTGGGCGTCGATCTCCGGCGACCTGAAGACGGCCGGGCTGGGCTCCTACCCCAAGACGAAGGTCGCCCCCGGCGGAGCCCTCGACCAGTTGTTCGACAAGCACAAGAACCTCTGGGGCGACCTCTCGGCCGGCTCGGGCTCGAACGCGATCAGCCGCGACCCGGACTTCGGCCGCGGCTTCCTGATCCGCCGGGCCGATCGGCTCCTGTTCGGAACCGACTACCTCAAGCCCGGCCAGGAGGTTCCCCAGTTCCAGATGCTCGCCGGCTTCGACATCCCCGCCGACGTTCGAGCCGCCATCGAGCGGGGCAACGCGACGAAGTTGCTGAAGCTCTAACGGAGCCCCGACCGCTCAGACCGGCTTGCGGGGCATCAGGTAGTAAATTGGGATGCCGACCAGCATGCTGAAGAGGGCGATCGTCGAGGTCTCCCACGAGTTGATGAACGCCGCGACCAGCAGAACGCCCGTCAACAGCAGGTAGACGGCCGGCGTCACAGGATACCCTGGAGTGCGGAACGGGCGGTCGAGGTCGGGCCGCTTCCAACGCAGGACGAAGATCGCGCTCATCGAGAGCAAGGAGAAGAGCGACAGGCCCACGCTGGCGTAGATGAACAACTTCTCGAACGAGTTCGTCCAGAGCAGCGTCAGCGTCGCGACGATCTGGAAGAACGTCGCAACAGCCGGCGTCTCCGCGCCGGGGGTCAGCTTCGCAGCCACCGCGGGGAACTGGCCGGCCTTCGCCATCGCGTAGATCACGCGGGGCCCCAGAAGCATATAAACGCTCAACGACGAGAGCATCATCAGGCCGATCGCCACGCTCAGCGGGTCAGACCACCGGTCTCCGAACAGCTTTCGAGAGGCGATGTCGGCGATCTTGGCCACGGCGTCGAGCCCCTGCTTGTTCGCCGGGTCGTCGACGATCGCCTTGACGTCGGCCGCTGAAAGAGCCAGAGCGTAGACCGTGTTCACCGCCAGGTAGAGTAGAACGACCAGCCCCGTGCCGATCAGAATGGCCTTCGGCAACACGCGCTGGGGGTCGCGGATCTCCCCGGCCAGGTACGAAGCCCCGTTCCAGCCGGTGTACGCATAGTAGATGAACACCAGCGAGAACAGCATCGTCGTCGCCAGGTCCACGGTGATCGGTCTGGAGTCGGAGAGGTTCGCCGTGTTCCGCCAGCCCGCAGCCAGGCCGGCGACGATCAGGACCACGAGGACCCCCACCTTGAGGCCCGTGATCCATCCCTGAACCATCGTCGTCCGCCGTCTGCCCGAGACGTGGATCGCCGCGAAAATCAGGACCGCCAGCGTCGCCAGCCCGCGCTCGGCGAGCATCGCCCGATCATCCGTCAGCCGCATGGGCGCCAGCACATACTTCGCCGCCGCGTAGGCCGCCGAAGCGCTGGGACAGGCGAAGCCCATCAGGTACGACACCCAGCCCGACAGGAACGCGGCGAGCGGCCCATACGCCTCGAAGAGGTAAACGTAGTCGCCCCCCGTTTTGGGCAAGGCGGCCGACAGTTCGGCCAGAGTCAGCGCCCCGCAGATCGCGATCAGGCCGCCGATGAGCCAAAGCCCCAGCATCCACTGGTTGCTGCCCACGAGATACATCGTGTAGCCGGAAGTCGTCAGAACCCCCGTCCCCACCATGCTGGCGACGACGACGAAAACCGCCATCCAGAGGCCGAATTCGGCCGGCATCTTCGGCGAAGAGGCGGAAGAATCGGCAAAGTCGTCGTCGGCGATCGGCGATTCAGGCGGCTTCATCGTTAATTCCCACAAGGATTAAGGGTTCAAGCGTAAGCTTGATACAGAGAGAGAAAATCTCTAACTGCACACTTGAACCCTATGTGAAAGGCGACGTAGAATAGGCGACGGCGAGGGACACGCCATCGGAGTCACGAACGACGATCCACGGCTCCAAAACGGGAGGCGAGTTCGATGAGCGAACTGGGAACGTTGCAGCGACCTTCGACCCCCTCGCGACGTCGCGGGGAGCAGCGTCGGCTGGGACTGACGGACGCGGAGCCCACCACTCTAGCAACTGGCCCCCTGGTCGAAGAGGGCCCGCCGCCAGTCCGTTTTCCGCGCCCACGCAAGGCGAAGCCGGCCGCGAAGGCGGAACCGGCCAAGCCCGACCGGACGCCGCCCCCGCCGGTGTTCCATCCGCTGGCCTATCGCAGCGTTGTCGCCGCGTGGTCCCTGGAGTCCCGCGAACGCTGGGGACGACGCGCCAATGATCTGGAGGACGCCGGCCTCTCCTGGCGCGACGCCGAAACCCAGGCGTTCGTCGAGGTCTGGAACGACCTCCGCCGCGCCGGCGGTTACGCCGACCCGGACCGTTAAATCGTTGCTGGTTGTCAGTTCTCAGTTGTCAGAGATGGATGCTCCCAACTGAGAACCGAGAACCAAGAACCGACAACTATTCAGCCGGCTTACGGAAGCGGGCGAAGAAGTTCTCCTTGAGTTCGGGCTTGGGGCCGTCGGCGGACTGGAATCCGGCGGCCTCGATCTCCTTGCGGAAATCGGCCTGCCCAGCGCGGACGTGCTTGAGGATGAACTCCGAGCTTTTGCCTTCCTTGCGGTCGAACTCGATGACGATCAACGTGCCGCCGGGCCTGAGTGTCTTCTTGATCGAGGCCAACATCTGTTGGTGATCCTCGAAGTGGTGGTAGACGTCGCTCAGGAAGACGAGATCCACCGACTCCGGCTCCAGGTTCGTCCCGTTCTGCGAGCCGAGGACCGTCTTGACCTGCCTCTGACCGAGCTTCGCCGACTGGGCGTCGATGTGCTTCAGGAAGTCCTTGGAGATGTCGACGGCGTAGACGGCCCCTTCGGCTCCAACCTTCTCGGCCATCAGCCGTGTGAACAGCCCCGACCCCGCGCCGATGTCCGCGACGGCCATCCCCGGCTTGAGTTGCAGGGCGGCCACAATCGCGTCGCGTTTGGTTGAGACCTCGCGGTCGTGGCCCTCGAAGCTCTTGATGAACCGGTCGACGTTTTCCTTCTTCTGGAACTGCTCGTTGATCTTGGGGTCGACCTTTCCCTTGGACGGCTCCTGCGCCCAGGCTCCCGCCACGAACATCACGAGAGTCGCCGACGTCATTCCAAGCTTCCAGTCCATGCGCTTCCCCTTCGTTGCAGATTCCTGTTCGGACGGCTGCCCGGCTTCCACTGAACACCATACCGGGGATGTGGTACAAGAGGGACGATGTCCACCACGCCTCCTTTGATCCTCGACTTCGCCGGCTCAACGATCCTCCCCGCCACCGGGACGATCCACGTCTACCGCGTGGACCTCTCTGGTGACGACGCGTTTCGCCAGTCGGCCGAGTGGGACCTGCTTTCAGCCGATGAACGAGCGCGGGCGGAACGGTTGGTCAGGGCTCGCGACGGGCGGAAGTTCGTGAAGTGTCGCGGGGCGCTCCGATCGATATTAGGCGGATTGTCGCACGTCGCCCCAGACTCGGTGGCCTTCGAGGTGGGACCGGGTGGAAAGCCCATGCTTCCGGACGGGCCCTGGCGGTTCAACGTCAGTCACTCGGGAGAGTTGGCGCTGATCGCCGTGGCGCAGAACGTGGAACTGGGCGTCGACGTGGAGGAGTACCGAACGATCCAGCAGTCCGACCGGATCGTCGAATCCTACTTCACCGCGGCCGAATCGGCCGAGTTCCGCAGGCTCGACGAGGACGACCGCTCGGAGGCGTTCATCCGGGGCTGGACGCGGAAAGAGGCCGTCGTGAAAGCCCAGGGAGTGGGGCTGGCTGGGTTGGCGACCGAGTTCGAGACCCTGTTCGGCGCAGGCCGTCCTCCCGAGGCGTTCCGCCTCTGCGAGCCGATGGACGAGGTTCGCGGCTGGCGGCTCTGGGAGGTCTCGCCCAGGCCCGGATACGTCGCCACGCTGGCCGTCGCCATCGATTGAGACGGATTTCGACGGTTGTCGCGTTGTCCGACGGGGCGGCTCGATCTTAAGATGAATCTCGCGTCCCAGCCTCGATTTCTTCTCGCGGGGGGTGCGACGAGCGACGATGAGCATGATCGGATTCGCCCTCACAATCCTGGCGGCGTATGTGGTCATTCGGATGCTAGCGAAGGCCGGAGCCTGGGCGACCGGCTCCCGCTACCGGGCCTTCCGCCGCCTGGCCTCGCGCTTCGGCGGCCGTTATGAGACGCGCGGCCTGTCGGATTCTCCCATCGTGAGCTTCCCCGAGGGGGAGGACATCGTCCGGGTCGGGCTCGCGCCAGCCTCGGGGCGAAGGCCGGGAGGGACCAGTACGCGCGTCGTCGTCCGTTTCCGCACAGGGATGCCGTTCCGGCTGGACCTGACGCCTCAGAACTCGCCGGCCGTGCGTATGGTCGCCAAGGGGACGCAGCCCGTCCGCGTGGGAGACCGGGAATTCGACGGCGCGTACGCCGTCCGCGCCAACGACCCCGACATGGCGCTCGACTTCCTCTCGCCCGCGACGCGATGGGCCGTCCAGGGGCTTCAACGCCTGGTCCAACCCGGAGGGTTGTCGATCTCGATCATCCCCGAGCGTCTGCTCGTCCAGATCGACCGCAACCTCAGCGACGACGAGGAAGCGCTGTTCGCGGCCGTCGCGGAGACCTTGACCATCCACAAGGGCCTCCGCGAGGGGGTCCGCAGGAGGGTCGGCGAGGGCGTCACCCTTTTGGAAGGAGATGCGGCCGCTGATCCAGACGAGGGGCCTCCCGTCTGCAAGGTCTGCGGCGAGATCGTCGACACCGGCCCGATCACCCTCTGCGCCAAATGCGGCGCTCCGCACCACCGCGACTGCTGGGAGTTCGTCGGCTGGTGCTCGATCTACGGCTGTGGAGGGAAGCTCGGCAAGCCGGCGTCGACGTCGATCCGATCGTGAAAGTCCCCACACGCCGAGACGCCTTTTCACGTACAGATGAGTAGACCACCCCGCGGCCTGGCCTTCATGTTAAACTGGCCTCAGGTCGCGGTCGTCGCGACAGCAGAGAAATCAAAGGGCCCGATCCGCGATGCCGAAGTTCGTCAAGATGGCCGACCTTAAGGACCTCCCGGTCGGCGGTGCGAAGGAAGTGGAGTTCGAAGGTCGGGTCTACGCCCTGTTCAACGTCGACGGAACGATCTCCTGCATCGACGGCCTCTGCCCTCATCAGGGGGGGCCGCTGGTGGACGGACCGCTTGAGGGGTGCAAGGTCGCGTGCCCCTGGCATGGATGGGAGTTCGACGTCCAGACCGGCAAGACGCCACTGGGCCCCAAGATCAAGGTGGACGTCTTCGAGGTGAAGGTCGAGGGCGAGGACGTGATGGTGCTCGTCCCTTGACCCGGCTCGTCGGGCCCGCGACGCCCGCCGTCTGAACCCGCTTCCCCGTCGCAACGGACCCCCGCGACTTCGGCCGTTGATCCACTACCGACCCTTCCGCAACGCCGACCCACCCGCACTGGTCAAGCTCTGGAACGCCGCTGTTCCAGAGTCGTCGTCGGCCCGTCCCCTGAGCGTCCACGAGCTGGACGACCACGCCTTCAACCCGCCGACCTTCGACCGGCAAGGGCTGATCGTGGCCGAGCGCGACGGTCGACCGGTCGGCTTCGTCCACGCTGGGTTCGGGCCCGTGGAGTCCGAGCCGCCGCAACCGCTCCGCCTCGACCACGAGATGGGGGTCGTCGCCATGCTGGTCGTCGAGCCCGGCGCGGGTGCCGAGGAAACGGCCGGCGGTCTCGTCGTGGAGGCTGAGCGCTACCTGAGACGGAAGGGGGCGAAGGTCCTCTACGGCGGCGGCGCCCTCCCCATGAACCCGTTCTACTGGGGGCTCTACGGCGGCAGCGAGGCGGCCGGGGTGCCGTCGAGCCACTTCCTCTTCAACTCGACCCTGACCAACCTGGGCTACGAGCCCATCAGCACGGCCGTCCACCTCCACTTCGACCTCCACCGTCCCGACCCTCGCGACCCCCGCGCTGGGATTCTCCGCCGTCAGTTCGAGACCGTCTTCGAGGAAGACCCGGTCGGTTCCTCGTGGTGGGAGATCCTGGCTCTTGCCGATTTCCATCCGATGCGGGTCGGGCTTCGTTCGCGGGCCGACGGCGTCGAGGTCGCCCGAGCCTACACCTGGGACATGACCTGGTTCGGCCGGAACGACGGCCGACCCCGACTGGGCGTCTTCGGGGTCGAGGTCGAGCCTGCCCACCGCCGCAAGGGGTACGGCCGGTTCCTCTTCGGCGAGATCATCCGGCAGGCTCGCGAACGCGGCTTCCTGACGATGGAGGTCCAGGCCCTGGCCGACAACGAGCCGGCCATGATCCTCTACCAGACCGTCGACTTTGAGCCCGTCGAACAGTCCACCGTCTTCCGCCTCCCCGCGCCTTTCCCCGAGCGCTCGCGGCCCTGATTCTCAGGGTTTGGCATCTCCTTTGGCGAAGAAGGTCACAATCTCCAGGGCGATCTTGTCGGCGGCGGCCTCCATCTTCGCGCCGGCCTCCTCAGGGGTCGCGGCACCGGAATCGCCCTTGGCGATCATGACGACGTAGACGATCGGGGCCTTGCCGTCGCGGTCGTACCAGCCGGATGCGACCCGAGTGATGGGGAGTGTGTCGAGCGAGCCCCCCTTGGAATGGCGGCGGCCGATCGCCGGGTCGTCGCCCGTGGTGAGAGCCGTTCGGCAGGCTTCGGCGGTGGCGGGGTCGAGGTTCGGCACCGTCCGCGAGGCCAGCCGGGCCAGCACGGCGGCCAGGGACTCAGCGGTCGCCTCGTTGTCGCCGCGGACCTTGCGGTCAGTCAGCATGTAGCGGCGGACCATGATCGGCAGGAAGGCGGGGTCGCGGCGGTGGATCGCGGCGGTGGTCTCGTCGGGACCGCCCAGGAGAGCGATCGCCACATTGCAGGCGGCGTTGTAGACGATATTCGAGGCGTCTTCCGAGCCGAGCAGAACCCGGCCGATGCGGCGGACGCTGGCCCCCTTGAGCCCCGCGCGGATCTCGTCGCGCTGTTTGGCGTCGAAGTGGGCGACGGCTGGATGCTCGTCCTTGAGGATTTCGTCGAGCCCTGGAGCGGGGGCGTCCAGGGCCTTCGGGAACTTGGCGAACAGCTCGATCATGATGGCCGTCTTGATCGAGCTGGCTGTCGGCAGCGTGAGGCCCGCGTCCTTTCGATAGGCCGCGATTTCATGGGGAACGACCTCGACGAGCACCCCGACGCGGACGCCCGAGCCGAGATCCTGAATGATCGGGGCAAGGGCCTTCATCGGGTCTTCCGCGGCGGTCGCAATCGTCGTCGTCAAAATCGCGGCGAGGGTCGCCGTCCAGGTCGTCTTCAGCACCGAGCGTCTCCGGAAAAGGTCTGGCGGCAAGGCGGTTGCGTTCGTCGGAGAGGTGTCGCCATCATGGGCCGTGGGGGCGGTCTCTGCAAGGCTTTCGCAAGGGGAGTTCGTCATGGCTGGGAACGGTTCCATGGGGCCAGTCATCATCCTCGTCGGGTTCGGAGTGATCCTGCTGGGTCTGGTGGTCTGGTCCGGAGCCCTCTCCTGGTTCGGAAGGCTGCCCGGCGATATTCGGATCGAGCGGCCTGGGGTGAGCGTCTTTGCCCCGATCACGTCGATGATCGTGGTCTCCCTCGTGCTCTCGGCGGTGTTGGCGGCCTATCGGTGGTTCTCGGGGTCGTAGGGTTTCGGGATCGATTCGCGCGGCGGCGCTTGAGGAAATCGTTATAATCCGGAAAATCGGTCAAGGCTGCCGGCCTTTGCCGTGGGAACAGAGAAGGTTCAGGGAGATCCCTTTGATGCGCAGGATCGTGCTTGCCAGCTTCGCGGTCGCCACGGCGGCCCTCGGATGGAACCTCGCTGCGGACCGGGCCTCGGCGCAGCAGGCGGCCCCGGGAGAGCCCAAGGTCGCCATGCCGTCGGTGACGAACCCGACGGAGGTCATCGCCACGGTCACCGACAAGGGCGTGACCGACAACATCACCAAGGGCGAGGTCTTCAACGTCGTCACCCGCTACCCGATCCCGCCGACCGAGGATCGCGAGCTGGTCTATCGCGACGCCGTCGACACCCTGGTGAACACGAAGCTGGTCACCCAGTTCCTCACTCGCCAGAAGATCGTCGTCAAGCCGGAGCAGGTGCAGGAGGAGATCGCCAAGCTGGAGCAGGGGCTCAAGGCTGAAGGCAAGGACCTGGCGACCTCGCTGCTGGAGAACGGCTTCTCGCTTGACGAGATCAAGAAGGAGATGACCGACCGCCTGCGCTGGATCGAGTTCGTGAAGGCCAAGGCCACCGACGCCGAGCTGAAAAAGTTCCTGGCCGAGCACCACGACCTCTTCGCCGGCACCCAGGTCCGCGCCAGCCACATCCTGCTGAAGACCGAGCCCAACGCAACGCCGGCCGACAAGGAGAAGGTCAAGGCGCAGCTCCTGGGCATCAAGAAGCAGATCGACGCCGGCCAGATCAAGTTCGCCGACGCCGCCAACAAGTTCTCGCAGGACCCGGCCAACCAGGGCGGAGCCGGCGGCGACCTGGACTATTTCAACCTCAACAGCGGCTTCATCCCCGAGTTCACCGACGTCGCCTTCAAGCTCAAGAAGGGGCAGGTCTCCGACCCGGTCGAGACGCCGTTCGGCTTCCACCTGATCCAGGTGACCGACCGCAAGGAAGGCAAGGCCCCCGACTTCGAGCAGGTCAAGCCGTACGTCACCTCGGCCTACGCCGCCGAACTTCAGCGGACCCTGCTGACCGAGGCCCGCAAGTCGGCCAAGATCGACGTCAAGCCGATGCCCAAGGACCTCTTCCCGAACGTCCCCGTGCCGGTCGCCCCTGCCGGCGCCGCCCCGGCCGCCAAGGCCGCCGAGCCGAAGGCCGCCGCCCCCAAGCCGTGAGCCCGACCCTCGCCGTCCTCCCCTCAACCCCGAGGGGAGGCGGCCCGCCGTCGGCGGGTTCGATTGCAATCCCCAGCGACCGAACCCGTCGGACGCAAAGCCAACCCCGTGAAGGCTTTCACGTCGCATTTCCGCCTTCCGGCCATGGCTTCGTTCGATCATCTTCGCTCGGCGTCTCACGGTATCCCACCGGAGGAAACGTCGTTCGAGCCAACGCGCCCAGTCTCGTAGGAGACAACCGGCGCGTGACGGCCTTGCCGTCTTCTTCGGGTCCGTTCGCCGGGACCGACGACCGAAGCCATCGAACGCAAACCACTCCCGGAAATGGACTTGGGGCCCCCTTTCGGCGTCCTGGGCCTGGCTTCGTTTGATCATTTTCGCGTCACTCGCCCCTGACTCCCCTCGATCCAACGGCCGTCCGTACGGCAGGCTTTCGCCTCGGCGCCTCTATCGATATCTTGGTTCCCATCGGTCGATTTTGTCCGCGTCGTCTCGCGGCATTCTCGCGAACATGGCTCGGTCGGCGAAATCCTTGAGCCCCTGGCAGGTCGAGGCGGCTCAGATGGATCGACGGGGCGCGAATCCAGTCTGATATCGCTGCGGCGGCCTCAGGGCCGGAAGAGCTCGGTTCACGGCGTGGCATGTCCACGCTTCAAACGCTCTTTCGACAGGAAATGGTCCTGTCGAGTGAGGCGTCTCCATTCCCGAGTCCAGATCGGATGGAACCGAAGATGTCCCAAGCGCCGACGTCGCCGCGCGGGCGGATCGAGTCCCTCGACCAGTTTCGGGGCTATACGGTCGCGGCCATGCTGTTCGTGAACTTCGTGGGGGGGCTGACCGCCTTCCATGCGACGTTCAAGCACCACCGGACGTATTGCAGCTACGCCGATACGATCATGCCCCACTTCTTCTTTGCGGTGGGGTTCGCCTACCGACTGACGTACCTTCGTCGGCTGGCGACGGTCGGCCGGCGCGAGGCGGATTGGGCCGTCGTGCGTCGGGCTTTGGGGTTAGTGCTGCTGGGCTTCGTGATTTATCACCTGGACGGGGAGGTGAAGTCGTGGGAGGCGCTGCGGAAGCTGGGGCCTTCGGGCTTCTTCTCCACGGCGTTCAAACGTTCCCTCTGCCAGACGCTCGTCCAGATCGGGCTGACGTCGGTCTGGATCCTGCCGGTCGTGGCAGCCTCGACGCGGGCGCGGGTGATCTATTTGATCTTCGGCGCGGTGCTGCACCTGGGGCTCTCGGCGTGGTTCTGGCTCGATTTCGCCTGGAACACGCCGGTGATCGACGGTGGGTGGTTGGGCGTCTTGAGTTGGGCGATCCCGATGCTGGCGGGGACGTTCGCCTACGACGCGATCGCCGCCCGCGACGCCGACGGCCGCGCGCGGGGGACGGCGATCCCCGAGTTCCTGGGCTGGGGAGCCGTCCTGATGCTGTCGGGCTATCTTCTCTCCTGCGTCGGCGGGATCGCCCCGCCTCCCTTCACGCCGCCCGCTGAAGGAGCCGTCGTCGACCTCTGGACGATGAGCCAGCGCACGGGGAGCGTCTCCTACCAGGCGTTCGCCGCCGGCTTCTCACTGGCCGTGTACGCCCTGTTCGTCGCGGCGTGCGACGTCGGGGGCCTGTCGGCAGGGGTATTCCGCACCTTCGGGACGAACGCCCTGGCGGCGTACATTGTCCATCCGATGGTCGAGCAGGCCGTGCGGCCCTATCTGCCGAAGGACGCCCCGCTGTGGTACGCGGCGGCAGGGACGGCCCTCTACTTCGTGATCTGCTGGGGGTTGATCCGGTATCTGGAGAAGAACCGGATCTTCCTCAAGATATAACCTGGATAGGCCAAGTACTTGTTGC
>NZ_JAALCR010000051.1 GCF_011065895.1 Paludisphaera rhizosphaerae
GGCCCTGGCGTTGTCGGGGTTGAGGAGGACGGCGCGCGTCAGATGCTTGAGCCGTTCGGCGGGCATGCCGTGGGCCTCGCACCAGAGGGCCAGCTTCACCTGGGCGTCGGCGTCGCGGCCTGCGGCGGCGACGGCGGCCTCGTAGGCGGAGCGGTCGGCGTCGGTCGATCCGTCGGGCGCCGCCGCCAATGCGGCCAGGCCGATCACGAGCGTGGAGAACATGGCAGACTCCTCGAAGGATCAACGTAAAGCCAACCAACCCCAGACGACCGGCCGCGCAGCGGCGGGTGAGGGTCTTGGGAGTTCGGAGACAGCAACGATCGGGCGAGCCGAAAAACTCAGGCTCTGCGTACAGTCCGACGACCCTCACCCGGCCCTTCGGGCCACCCTCTCCCGGGGGGAGAGGGGACTTCCGAATCCGCGCCTCCTGCAAAGCCATTGAGTTGTGGGCTGCGACGACCTCCCTATCAGGGCTTGGCGGCGGCGAGTTCGCGGGTGGTCGGCACGCCGTCGAACGGCTGCGCGACGGGCTCGACGAGGCTGTTGTCGTGAGCGAGCAGGCCGAGCGAGCCGACGCAGAAGTCGTTGCCGCCGGAGACCATCAGGTTGAAGACCGGCTCCGCGGCCTGCTTCGTCACCGAGACGACCTCGACCGTCCCGCCGATCGTCCGCAGCCGGTCGCCCGCCTTCAGGTCGCGAGCCATAACCCAGCCCTCGCCGGCCTTCCAGAATCGGTGGATCCCCGTGGCGCGGACGGTGTCGCGGCCCATGTCGATCGCATAAAGCTCGTTCGGCGGATTGTGGAACGCCTCGACGACCGCCTTGTAGGCCAATGCGCCCGTGATCGGATCCTGGGTTAGCACCAGGTCCCCGCGCTCGATCTGCTCGATGGGCTGCTCGCCTCGGAGGGTTCGGACCGTCGTTCCGCCGGCGAAGCAGGAATGGCTGCGGACGAAGCCGACGAGGTTCGTGGCGGGAAACCCAACAACCTGAGGCTGATAGGCGGGCGCTACTTCCTCGACCACCGTGGCTGACGGGGTGGCCGCCCTCATCGGCTGCTTTGCGAAGCCCTGGAGGTCCAGCACCCAGTTAATCCACTGGCCCCGGTCGGCGCCCACGTCCAGGCCGCTGATCCCCTTAAGCACGGCCACGGCCCGCTCGTTGATCTGGCGGATCGGCTCGTTGTGAGCCTCGATCCCAGCCACGTCCGCCGCAAGCTGTTGGCGGGAGATCAGCGCCGCCCTCTGGGCCTCGGCCTCCATCTGCTGCAGGGGGATCTGAATCGAGTCCTGATAGACGGGCCGCAAGCGCCCAGTGCCCCAGAAGCCGGCATACGCCGCCAGTCCATAGGCCGACGCCATCGTGGTGTTCGAGTGCTGGATTCGGCCTACGACCGTGTTGCTCAGCCCGGAGGGGATTCCCGCCTTCTCCAGAGTCGAGACGGCCGCCGCGGGGTTGTTCGGAGGGCTCCAAAAGATCCCGAAGCCGTTCGGCCATCCAAACCCCACGATCGGGTTCCCCGAGGCCATCGCCCAGATGGTTGCGGCATTCGGAGGCGCGCCCAGATAGGGCGCCCCGACCGGCCGGTTGACGACGACGTTGCCGTTCGCGTCCGTGCCGATCTGATCCCCCGGGAAGGTCCCCGGCACGTTGAACGTCTGATAGACCCGTCGAACGTCGACGTCTCTCCCCTCGATCAGCAGTTCGCCCTGACCGCCGGGGCCGTCGATCGGCTTGACCTTGTACTTGACCTCGTCCTGGATCAGGTCCGCCAGGAAGCCGGCGAACTCGCGCGGATCCCGGCGCTGGAGCAGGGCGGCGGCGTCGGTGCGGATGATCCCGTGCGGGCTGAAGACGGCGAGGGTCGCCAACGCGACGCCGGCCATCGGGCCGTCGATCCGGCTGAAGGCGTCGACGGCCGTCTTCTGCCGCGATTCGTCGCCCCCCTTGGCGAACAACTGGAAGATCATGGAGACGGCGCGAGGGTCCCGGATCGCCGCCAGCTCTGCTTGAGCCTGGTCCCGTTTGGCGGAGTCGCGAGCCGTTAGAGCCGTGCGCAGCTTCTCCAGTTTGGGCTTCCACTCGCGGTCGGCCTTCTCCTGGGCCTCGCGAGCGGCTTTGAAGGCGTTCTCGGCCTCGACGTTCACCCAGCGGCCGCCGATCTTTTTGAAGCCCAGGCGACGGAGTGCGCCCTCGCGATTTGGGTCGAGTTGAAGGGTCCTGTGAAGATGGGCGATCATGGGCTCGGTCAGGCTGCGGGCTTCGCACCAGAGGGCCAGCTTATAATGGCCGTCGGCGTCGTCGCGGGTCCGGGCGCGGCGGTCGAGATACTCGCGCTGAAGGGCCTGCTGATCGGGGGCCGCCTCCACGGCCTTGGCCACGTCGTCGGCGCGCATCCACTTGCCGTCGCGTTGGACCTGCCCCAGCAGGCCGCGAGCCTTGGCGTTATTGGGGTCGAGGAGGACGGCCCGCGTCAGGTGCTTGAGGCGTTCGGCGGGCATGCCGTGGGCCTCGCACCAGAGGGCCAGCTTCACCTGGGACTCGGGGTCGCGGCCGGCGGCGGCGACGGCCGCCTCGTAGGCGGCTAGATCGGCGTCGGAGGGCTTCGGGGCGTCGTCTGGAGCGAAGACCCCCAGGATTCCAACCAGCATCCACGCGGCGATCATGCTGCGACGCCTCCAGGCTGCGGGGGAAGCGGGAGTTCGGATTCGGCCGAAGAGGTCCACGATCCACCCGTTCCCATCCTATCCCAGGGGACGACTCAAAGGGCCTGTTTATTCGGAGGGGGGCTCTCGCGGGCGACACAAACCCGTGTTTGTGAAGTCACTTTAATGCAGATGTCGAGCGGAAACGCCGATGTCAAAAAAATCCCTCAATCGGCGCGCGGTTTTCTTACGGTCTCGCGATCGCCTCACAACGACCCGATCGCCCGGCGCTCTCCCGCCGCCTTGAGAAACGCCTCGCTCAAACGGTTCGCATGATGCGACCGCTTTCAGGATGGAGCCTAATCCATGACGACGTCCGCCTCGCCGCTGGAGGCCTCGGAGTCCGCCCCGGCCCTTCGTTCCATCCTCTTGATGCACATCCCGAAGACCGCGGGGACCTCCTTGTTTTCTCTCGTGGAGAACGAGTACAAGGCCGGCGAGTTCTGCGCGACGTATCCCGACTGGGAAGGGGTGAAGGCGACGATTGCGGGCTTCCCAGTCAACCACCCGATGCAGCGGGCGGTCATCGGCCATTTCATGTATGGGGTCCACGAGCAGCCTGAGTTGGCTCGCTTTCTGGCCCCCCGAGTCGAGCACGGCGTCTTCCTGCGCGACCCGGTCCGACGGGTGGTCTCGCACTACAATTACATGATCGGTTCGACCCACCCGATCCACCAACGGCTGATCGACCAGCATCCGACGTTGGAAGGTTTCCTGGATCACATCTGGGCCCGGAACGCTCAGTCGTACTTCCTCGTGGGGGCGGGCCTGGCCTCGGTTTTGACGGAGCGGCTGGCTCTCGACCGCCTGCAGCGGAACTTCGACGCGGTGGGCCTGGTGGAGCGGTTCGACGAGTCGGTGGTTCTCTTCGCCTGGCGATTCGGCTGGCGACTGCCGTATTACGTCCCGCCCCGCAACACGACGGAGCCGGCCCCGGGACGCATCCACGCCGAGGATCTGGACGCTCGGCTCGTCGCGCGGATCCGGGCGGCGAACTCGTGCGACCAGGCCGTCTACGACCTGGCTCTCGAACAGTTCGACGCCCAGTGCGTTGAGGTGCCGAACTTCTCCGAGCGACTGGCCCGTTACCGCAACGCCCCGATCCTCCGCCGGAGCGTGGCGGCAGCCTGACGAGAGTCAGGCCGGACGGACCGGCATCGACCGGACGCGCTTCCCCGTGGCGGCGGCGACCGCGTTGGCGATCGCCGGAGCCACGGCGATGATTGGCGTCTCACCGGCGCCCGCGGGCGGCTGGTCGGGCCGGTCCAGCAGGTGGACCTCCAGCTTCGGCAGGTCGGCGAACCGGGGAACGCGGTAGTCGCGGAACGACCCGTTCGTCACCATGCCGTCGGTGAACGCCATCGCCTCCCGGAGCGCCGGGCCAAGGCCCATCACCACGGCCCCCTCCACCTGGGTCTTGAGGTTCTCCGGGTTAACGACCTTGCCGCAGTCGAAGACCTGGCAGACCTCGTCGACGACGACCGAGCCGTCGGAAGGGTCGACCGTCACGGCGACGCAGGCGGCGACGAAGCCCCCCTTGTCCATCCCGCAGGCCAGCCCCACCCCCTTGTTCGGCTCGCGGGCCTTCGACCGCGCCTCCCAGCCGAACCGCGAGGCCGCCTCCGACAGCACGGCCCGCACGCGAGGCTCGGCGAGCAGGGCCAGGCGAAACTCCAGCGGCTCGCGACCCGCCAGCGTTGCGAGTTCGTCGACGAACGCCTCGCGGGCGAACGTGTTCGCCGTGCTCGCCAGCGCCCGGTACGACCCGTGCCGCAGCGGCGGCACCGACTGGATGAACCGGCAGTCCGACTTCCCCACGCGATAAGGAGGCTGCAACGCGCCGGGGCCGGAGTTCACATTCAGATGCCGCCAGGCCGTGATCGAGCCGTCCGCGCCGAGGGACGCCTCCATCTCGATGGCCGCGGCCGGGCGGAACTGGGCCCAGGCGAATTCCTCCTCGCGAGTCCAGACCACGCGCACGGGGCGATCGGCGGCCTTCGCCAACCGGGCGGCCTCAACGGCGTATTCGCCCGAGTGCTTGCCGCCGAACCCGCCGCCGAAATCCGGAACGATCACCCGCACGCGATCGTCCGTGAGACCGAAGGCGCGGGCGACCTCGCCCCGGACGTTGAACGGGACCTGCGTGCCGACCCAGGCCGTCAGCTTGCCGTCGGCCCACTCGGCGACCGCCGCGCGGGGCTCCATCGGACAGTGCTGGACGTAGGCCACCTCGTAAGACGCCCGCAGGCCCTTCGCCCCCTCCTCGAAGATCGGCTTCGACGGCAGACCCCCCTGGGCGTGCTCGCGAAGGTGTTTGAAGAGATCATCCGAACTCGGCCGGGGCGGGGCTTCTCCCCAATCGGCGGTCTTCGCGACGGCGGCGAGCGCCTCGCGGGCTCGGGCCGAGGTCGGCGCGGCGACGCCGACGAAGTCGCCGTCCTGGACCACCACCACCACCGGCATCGCCTGCGCCGGGCCGAGGTCCACCGACTTGAGCGGAGCCCCGTAGCGAGGGGCTCGCAGGATCTTGCCGTGGAGCATCCCCGGCCGGACGACGTCCGACGGATATTCATGCTTGCCAGTGACGATGTTTCGGCCGGTCGGCTTGAGGATGGGCGTTCCCATCGTCTTCCAGTCCGCGACCGGCGTAAGGCCGACGCCCTGCGGCAAGGCTCCCCCCATCAGGCGGAGGGCCTCCGGGTCACGGGCGAGTTCGGCGTAAGAGAGGCTTTCGCCCTCCTTCTTCGCGCTCCGCGCCAAACCTTCCGCCACGACGACCGAGCTGGAATCGAATCCCCAGCGTCGAGCGGCGGTCTCGGCGAGCAGGTTGCGAGCGACGGCGCAGCCGATGCGGACGGCCGGGACGGTCGCCGGGGTGGAGAGGCTGCCGTAAGTGCCGCCGTCGTCGGGGACGGCGCCGGTGTCGCCCATGACGAGGCGGACCCGATCAAAGGGGACGCGCAGCTCCTCGGCGGCGGCCTGGGCCAGCTCGACGCGGGCGCCCTGGCCGCACTCGACCTTCCCCGTGAGCACCGTGAGCGCGCCGTCCTCGCCGATGTGCAGCCGAGCCGCCACGCTGGCCGCCCCTCGTCCGAACGCCCCGCCTCCCCGCCGCCGGGGGGCCGGCTGCTGGGCGTTCGCCTTCGGCGGGGCCGCGTCGGCCGCGACGGCGATCAGCAGCCCTGCGCCGAGGACCTTCATCGCGTCGCGCCGATTCGGCCCGATGGTCGAGCCGTCGTCGTCGAGGTCGAAGCGGTACGGGACGAGGTCCACCGGCTCGTCGTAGTCGGCGGAGACCCCGGCGGTGCGAAGCGCCTCGGCCTTCCAGTCGTTCTGGGCTTTCATCGCACGCCTCCCCCAGCCAGCTCGGCGGCTCGTTTCACGGCGCGGACGATCTTGGGATAGCTGCAACACCGGCAGATGTTTCGATCCATCCCGGCGACGATCTCGGCCTCGGAGGGCGTTGGGTTGGCTTCCAGCAGGGCCGCGGCGCAGAGGATCATCCCCGCGGTGCAGAAGCCGCACTGGTACGCGGCGAGTTCCAGGAAGGCCTGCTGGACGGGATGGAGTTGATCCCCTTTCGCGAGCCCCTCGATGGTGACGACCTGCTTCCCCTGGACCTTGGAGACGGCCGTGCGGCAGGCGTTCATCCGCCGGCCGTCCACCAGCACGGAGCAGGCTCCGCACTGGCCCTCGCCGCAGCCGTACTTGGTTCCGAGCAGGCCGAGATCCTCGCGGAGAACCTCCAGCAGCATCCGCTCGGGGTCGGTCGACACCACCTGTTCGCGGTTGTTGACCGTGAATCGAACCGTCGCCTCCGCGCTCATCGGTTCCTCCCCTCTCCGTTGATCGGATTCGGAGACGTCGTCGTCTGGGATTCTCGCGCGCTTGAGCCTCCGCGACCTCGCCCCGAGCGGCGGGTGGATCGAGGCCGCCCCTTCATTCTTGCCGGAAAGCGAGGCGATGCGAATCCCCAAGGCCGGAAACGTCGTTCGCCGTCCCCTCCATCGGCGAGCGCCGAAGAAGAATTTTTCTTTATGCGTCGTTTTTTCGGGAATGTCGGTTTCGAGTGAAATCGGCGGTCCGCTCGTGCCGATCCATTCAGTACGTAAGCTGTGGCGTCGTATTGGACTTGCAAGAAGACCGCCGTTACGTCGTGGTGGTCGAAAAACGATCTTGCGCCAACCGATTTCGCGCCATGGATCGATCGATTCAGATATCGCACCCATTGATTGTGAAAAATGGTGGTGTCTACTGTCAGATGACGTTTCAACGTTCAACCTGCCTGCTCTGATAAGTCGTGCACTTATCGTATTGGAAGGACCCACGCTTCGGCGGGGAGGGGCGTGCGCAAGAGCAGGTCCTGGACTTCCCCCAGTCGTAGAAAGTCCGTCATGCTAACTCGTCGTCGCTTCGCATTGATCGGAGCTTCGTTATGCGCCGCTGGCGTGGTCGGGTGCACCGATGCTCGAGACGCCACCGATCTGGCTGAAGGCGGGATCGGTCCGGCCGGCAAGCCGTCCACCGAACCTCAGCTCTCACCGAATGAGGAGTATCAAAGGCAAGTCAAACACGAGGCCGAGGAAGCAAAGAAGCGCAAGTGATCAGCGATTACAGATGAGGGTCGCTCCCGAGAGCGAGCCCAGACGCGAGCAAGAAGTCGTTACTTTTTTCATCCGCCCGGACGAACGCTCCCCCCAGTCGCCCCCCCGCTTTTGATCGCTGACCCCTCCTGAGGTGCCGAACGCCGTCGATGTCCGCCGGCCCTGATTCGGCTTCCACCTCTTCGTTTCGCCTGGTCATTCTTCGCCCACCCCACGTGGGACGGGCGCTTGTACGTCTTGCGAAATCCGCTTTCCACAGCACATGGAGACTCTCCAGATGAAGTCGCGTCGCGGTTTCACTCTTATTGAGCTGCTGGTGGTCATCGCCATCATCGCTGTGCTCATCGCTCTTCTGCTGCCCGCCGTGCAATCGGCTCGCGAGGCCGCTCGGCGTTCGCAGTGCGTCAACAACCTGAAGCAACTTGCCCTCTCGATCCAGAATTACCATGACACGAACGGCTGCATCCCTCCTTCGGGCGCATACAACACGCCCAATGATCCGGTTCAGAACCGCCCCGCGCTGAATTTCTCGATGAAGTCTAAACTCCTCCCGTTCATGGAGCAGACCCCGGCCTACAACGCCATCAACTTCAACTTCGCCGCCTACATCAACAATGACGGCTCGGACATCAACCTGACGGCCGCATCCGTGGCGATCTCCACGTTCCTCTGCCCGTCGGACATGGCGGTCGGCAACGCGGGCGCTTACGGCGCCGGATCGAACTATGCCAACAACTGCGGGCTCAATCGCTTCCTCAATGGATGGGAGTGCGACGGGCCAGCCTGGTTCCTGGGGGTCGACGCGAACCTCAAACGCGTCGTGACGCTCGCCTCAGTGACCGACGGCACCAGCAACACCGCGATTTTTAGCGAGGTCCTCAAGGGAAGCGGCCGCTCGATCTCCTCGTCCACCAAGAACGGCGTCGGCGTCATCTACAACGGCACCTCCGGCCAGCAAGCCTTCGCCGGCCAGGTGAACCCGAACTTCCTCCAGTATCAGGACTGCCGGGCCAAAGGCCTGACGATGATCTGGGACTACAAGGGCGAGCGGTGGATCGAGCACGACGGTGGTCGTGGCGGCGCTTACCACCACATCATGCCTCCGAATCAGAAGTCCTGCTTTTACGGGACAGGCACCAGCCCCGTCGCGGTTGACTCCATCATCACGGCCAGTTCCAACCACTCCGGCGGTGTGAACGTCTCCATGCTGGACGGCTCGGTCAAGTTCATCAAGGACAGCATCAGTTGGCAGAGTTGGTCCGCCCTCGGCACCAAGGCGTCGGGCGAAGTCCTCAGCGCTGACGCCTACTGACCAACCCACCCGGCCGAGGGTCCGCCCTCGCCGACTCGGTCCAGGCGTCGACGCCTCATTCCTGCAGGCCGCTTCCCTCCGGCGGAGGAAAGCGGCCTGCTTCTTTTCCAGATCCAGATTCTCGCCTTACCGCGGCTACGGCTTGAGGACGTACTCCAGGAACGCCTCGATCTGGGCGTTGGACTCCTCGTTCGGGTCGTGCGCCGGGCGGTTCGTCATGGCCACGCCCTTCTGAACGCCCAGCAGGGCGTCGACGGCGCGGACGTGGTTCAACGGCCGCCAGCGTTCGGGCTGGTCCTCGGCGCCGCCGGAGACCAGGAACGGCCGGGGGGGCATCAGGGCCTGAAACTCGTGGAGGTCGCGGCCGTCGGCGATCATCTGCTTGTAGGCGCCGGTTCGAGGATTCTCGGGCGTGATCAGGCCCGGCTTGCGCTTCGTTCCCGGCTCCCAGCCGAGGTACCAGGGCTCCCAGTAGTTGACGTTCCGCCGCGGCTCATCGAAGGCGACCCCGGGATCGGACCAAACGCCGCAGGCGAACCGATCGTCGAGGCAGGCCGCGAACATCGCCCACTTGCCGCCGTACGAGTGCCCCATCACGCCGATCCGCTTTGGGTCGATCTCGGGGAGATTCTGCATGGCCGTGAGCGCGTTCGATGCGACGTGCGCCAGGTAGGCGAGCGGCTGCATCGGCGGATCCCACTTCGAGGGGTCCAGGATGCGCGGGTCGAACCCGATCGAGAGACACGCAAACCCACGCTCGGCCAATCGGCGGGCGAAGTCGCGTTGCGGCTTGTTCCCCAGGCCGACGGCCGTTTCGGGCTCATAGAAGACGACGAGCACGGCGGGATGCGGGCCGGGGCCGTCGGGGATGAGCAGGTAGCCGGGCGTAATCCGGTCGAAGGCGACCTCCACGTTCACCTTGCGCTGGAGGAACGTCCCCCGACGCTCCTCGCCGAGCACCTCGAACTTGGGCCGCTCGATCAACGGCCGGCCGCCGATCCGCCCCCGCCAGTCGTCGAGGATCTCCTTCCTGCGCTGGGCCCACTCCTCCGGCGTCTTCGCGACCCGGCCGTCAGCGAACATCAACGGAGAACGATACGACCCCAGGTCGGCGAACTCCGCCGGGGGTTGGAAGAAGGGCGCGATCTTCGGCGGCGGCGCGTCCTGAGCGCGGAGGGCGGTTGAGAAGAGCAGGAACGTTACGGCAAGAACGAACCGACCATAACGGCCTTCCCCCCTCGCGGGGGAAGGTGGCCCGAAGGGCCGGATGAGGGGGCGACCAGCGGCGGGTGCACGCCCGGCCGATCGCTTCTCATGCGGTACCGATCCCCCCTCATCCGGCCGCTTTGCGGCCACCTTCCCCCGCGAGGGGGGAAGGCCGTTATGACCCGATCCGCATGCGTAATTCATCACGCAAACCTCCGAATCAGCTTCCCCGGCAGGCCGATGTCGACGACCGTGACGCCGCCGGTGTATTCCGACGCGCCGGGGGCGTCGAAGCCGAGCTTGCGGGCGGCGAATGTTGCGGTGGCCTGGGCGCGGACGGCGACGCCCAGAGGGCGACCCGAATCCGCATCCAGACCCGAGGGGAGATCGAGCGCCAGGATCGGTCGGCCCGATCGGTTCAGCGCTTCGATCGCGGTCCGGAGCGGCCCTTCCACGGGACGAGTCAGGCCCGTCCCCAGCAGACCGTCGACGATCCAGTCGGCCCCGGCGAGGAGGGCGTCGAGATCGTCGGCTCCCGGAGTCGTCTGGGGAATGTCGGAGCGGTCGACGATCTCGCGCTGGACCTGGGCGTCGCCGTGAAGCTTCGCCGGGTCGGTCAGCCAGGCGACGGCGACCGGCCATCCCCAGGCGTCGAGATGCCGCGCGACCACGCCGCCGTCGCCGCCGTTGTTGCCCGGTCCGCAGGCGATCACCACCCGAGGCGTCGCACCGTCGGCGAGTTTCGCCAGCAGTTCGGCCGCGCCCCGGCCGGCGTTCTCCATCAGGACGAGCGTCGGCAGACCGAACTCGTCGGCCGCCAGCACGTCGAGGCTGCGGACCTCCTCGCGCGACAGCGGGCGGCAAGCGGGGCGGGGGGGCATGACTCGGGCTCCGTTGACAGGGTTCCGGCAGGGTTCGAAAATACAAAGGCCGCCCCCGTCGCGGAAGCGGCCCGACCCCTGGAGACCGTGCTGTGCCGATCTACGAATACCGCTGTGAACCCTGCGACCACGACTTTGAAGCCCTGATCCGCAACGCGAACGACGCCCCCGTCTGCCCCAGGTGCGGCAATCGAGAAGTCGCCAAGCAGTTCAGCGTCCCGGCCTCCACCCCCAACGGCGGCCTCGGCTACACTCCAATCCCTGTCGCCGGCTGCGGCAGCCAGAATTGCTGCATGGGGAAGTGCGCGACCGACTGATCCGGCGCGAATCGGCCGAGAGGCCGTCGACGATTCGGCGTCTCTCCCGAGGCGGCCGAATGAAGGCGAGAAGACCCAGGGCCATCCGCCCTGGGTCCACGCTTGCGCTCTGCGCGAACAGAGCCGAGATCAAAGGGCGTCGGCCGAGACGATCTCGCCCCCCTTGGTCGTGGCGACGGACCGCCAGATCTGGACGGCGACCGAGTTCTTGTGGAAACGGACCGAGCCGTCGCCCATGACCGAGTTCACGCCGCCCGGATGTCGGCTGCGCGAGGCGAGGTAGCGGGGGTTGTCGGTCGGGCCGGTGGCGTTGGCCGTCGTGCAGGGGGGATTCAGGCCGTTGGTCGCGGTGTTGACGCAGGTGCCGGCGGGCATGACGTCGGGGATCCGGCTGTTGGGGGTGAGCCAGGCCGTGAAGGCGCCGCCGTCCGCGTAGCCGAAGATCCGACCCCGCAGGTCGTTCCCCTGGCCCTCGATGATCTCGCTGAGCAGGATCGTGCCGGAGAGGCCGTCGGGAATGCCAGAGAAGCCGACGCAGGTCATGGTCGGCCGGGCCGTGTCGGGCTGGATGTTGCCGAACGGGGCGCCGCCGAATTCGACCGTCGAGAAGATGTGTTGGCCGTACACGGTGTTGCCGTAATTCGCCGCGTAGTTGTAATTCTGCATCGGCGTATTCTGGGTCACCGTCGGCGCGTTGGGGAAGTCGCTGGGGCAGGTGAAGACGTTCAGACGGATGGCCATGAACGTCCAGTTCATCGGGTTGGAGTAGGTCAGCCCCGCGGCGCCGCTGTTGAAGTTGAATGCGTTGTAGGCGGCCGTCTGCTCCATGTGGGGGAGCATGAACTGAGCCCAGGTGCCGTAGCAGCACTGACGGCCGCCGGGAGGCAGGACGTTGTGGACGTCATGATAGTTGTGCAGCGCCAGGCCCAGTTGCTTCATGTTGTTGACGCACTGGATCCGCCGGGCGGCTTCGCGGGCCGACTGCACGGCCGGCAGCAAGAGGGCGATCAAGACGGCGATGATCGCGATCACCACCAGAAGCTCGATCAGCGTGAAGGCTCGCCGAGACGACCTCATGGGGACGGGCTCCTTTGGACGTTGGGATGAAGGATGAGCAACGGAGAGCAGCCTGCGCAGGCCTACTTTCCGGCCGGTTTCGAGGTCAGATCGAAGCTGAAGGCGTTTGGGCCGCCGGCCTTGACCTCGGCCGACAGGGTGGTGTTGATGTTGAACTGCCGAGGGACCTTCACGACCGTCTTGGCCGCCTTGCGGATGGCGGCGTCGGCCTCGACGGTCCCCGGCTGGACGCCGACCGGGAGCGGGGCGTCGTCGGCGAAGACGAGCACCGAGTAGGTTCCCGCCATCGCGCCCGCCTCTTGCGGAACGTCGAACTTGCCGTCGACGACCTCGCCGCCGCTCTGCGTCGGAACTCCCTGATCCTTGGGCTCGAAGACGACGTGCCCCTTGGCCAGCGGCTTGCCGTCGATGGTGACGGTCCCCGAGAACGGCTCCCGCGGGTAGTCGGCCTCGGCGCCGCATCCGGCAAGAACCAGCGCCGGCAGCAACAGGACGCACAGGAGCGGTCGGTTCACGCGCACGGAGAACCTCTCTGGGGGGTGGAGGGGATCGCGAACGCAGCGGGGAAGGTCGGACCGGCCGAGAGAGGAGAGGCCGGCGGGCCTGGACGACGTGGAAAACGGATCGGAAACGCACCAACGGCGTCGCCGCGCCCCGCGCTACCATGCCCGGCCGAAACCATGCGAGCAACTTGGATGTCGTTGCGCAGGACTCTAAGCCGTTCGATCAGGGAATTCCAGGCGATTTTCATGAAAGTTGAATTCTTTCGGATTTTTCATCGTTCGCCGGTGGTCCGAATGGAACGAAGGCTGTTATTCACGCGGGAAGGCTTAGCGGTTTCGGGGTGAATTCTTTGCATGTTTTAATATTAGCGAGAATGTTCTTGCCTTCCCTTCATCTCGCCGCCACCCTCGTAAGGTCGCATGGATTTTCATGACTTCATCGTCGAGGACGAGGGGAGGATCGAGGCCGTGACGTTCCGCCGCATCCGTCGTTTTGCCGCCTGCGCGGCGTTGGTTTTGGCTCCCTCGCTGGCGATCGCCGACCCGCCGGCCGAGGCGGAGGAAGGGTTCGTCTCGCTCTTCAACGGCAAGGATCTCTCAGGCTGGAGCCACCAGACGAAGACGCCCGCGCCGCACGTCGGCTGCAAGTTCTTCGTCAAGGACGGCCTGCTCGTCGGCGACCAGGGGCCCGACCATTGCGGCGGCTTTCTGATGACCGACGGCGAATATCAAGACTTCATCCTTCGTTTCCAACTCCAGATGGACGAACCCACCGACACCGGCGTGTTCATTCGGATGAACGAGATGGGTCGCAGCCAGCAGATCACCCTGGACAATCGGCCCAAGGGGCAGTTCGGGTCGATCTACGTCCCCTGGGCTCAGGGTCGCGTCCACGCCTGCCCGGAGGGGATCAAGGCGTTCAAGCAGGGAGAGTGGAACGACGTCGAGGTCCGCGTTGAGAACCAGCCCCCGCGCATCCGGTTCTGGCTGAACGGCAAGCTCGTCACCGACTTTCAGCACACCGAGAAGACCTGTGAAGGCGCCCCCACTACGGGCCGGATCGCCTTTCAGGTCCACCCCAACGTCCCCAACCTGATCATCTGGAAGGACGGCAACACGGTCCGTTTCCGCGACGTCCGCGTGAAACGGCTCGACCCTCCCAAGGCCGCCGCGACCGATCAGGAGACCGACCGGCGATGATGCGCCTCGCCATCCTTGCAGCCCTGGCGTTCGCCGCTCTGACCGGCGTCGCCACGGCCGCCGAGACGAAGCGGCCGGACGTGGTCGTGATCGTCGTGGACGACCTCCGCTGGGACGAACTCGGCGCCGTCGGCCACCCGTTCGCGAAGACGCCCAACATCGACCGCGTCGCCGCCGAGGGAGCCCTCTTCCGCAACGCCTTCGCAACGACCCCGCTCTGCTCGCCCAGCCGCGCGAGCATCATGACGGGGAAGTACCCCCACGCGCATGGGATCGTCGACAACACCGAACGGAGCCCGCTCAGCCACCGGCTGACGACGTTCCCGAAGCTGCTGCACGATGCCGGCTACGCCACGGGGTTCGTCGGCAAGTGGCACATGGGGAACGACCCCTCGCGCCGGCCGGGCTTCGACTCATGGGTCTGCCTGAAAGGGCAGGGGACCAGCTTCGACCCCGAGATGGACGTCGACGGCCGCACGATTCAGGAGAAGGGCTACGTCACCGACGTCCTCGACGGCTACGTCCAGAAGTTCCTGAAGAAGGCCAGCGCCGAGCCCTCGCCGTTCCTGCTGTACGTCGCCGAGAAGGGCCTGCATCCGGAGACCGCCCAGGCCGCCGACGGCACGCTCTCCGACCCCAACGCCAGCACGTACATCCCGGCCGATCGCCACAAGACCCTTTACGCCGATGCAGCCGTCCCGCGTCGCCCGAACGTGAAGGACCCACTCGTCGGCAAGCCGGCCCTCAAGCGCCCGATTCCCGGCCTGCCGCCCCTCTCCGAGGCGACCGGCACGACCGACGAGGCCATTCGCGACCGTCAGCGGATGCTGGCCTCCATCGACGAGAGCGTCGGCCGGATGCTGGAGACGCTCCGCGCCGCGGGGAGGCTCGACGGGACGGTCTTCATCGTGACCAGCGATCATGGCTACTTCTACGGCGAGCACGGCCTGAGCGTGGAACGTCGGCTGGCGTATGAGGAAGCGATCCGGATTCCGCTGTTCCTGCGGTTCCCGTCCCTGGTCAAGCCCGGGACGACGATCGACCGCACGGTGCTGACGATCGACCTCGCCCCGACGCTGCTGGACCTCGCCGGCGCGGCGAGCCCCGCCGACGTGCAGGGCGTCTCGTTCGCCCCCGTCCTCCGCGGCCAGGCGATGCCGCCGCGCGACGCCTTCCTGATCGAGCACAGTTCGGACAAGGTCTTCCCCCGCGCCGCCGGCCTGGGTTACAAGGCCGTCCGGACCGATCGATGGAAGTACATCCATTACCTCGACGTTCCCGACGCCGACGAACTGTACGACCTGGCGGCCGACCCGTACGAGTTGACCAACCGGATCGGAGATCCGTCGGTGCAGGGGGGGCTCGCGGAATTGCGACGGAAGCTGGAAGCCCTGTCGCGGTGAGATCGCGAGGCCCGACGCCCCGCGCCGCGCGGACGGCCCCAGGTGGTTGACCCAGGCCCCGAACCCTCGTCATTGTGATGCATGGCGTCGTCCGAGGCGGGAGGAGGTTCGCATGGCCGGGTCGGGGGATTGGTTGGTCGCCGAGGAGCTGTTCGAGCGCGGCGATCCGGCGTTCGTCGACGCGGTCCGTCGGATCGACGACGCCGACGCTCTGGGCTCCTTCGCCGGGCGGTGGGTCGACGACCATCGGCCCGAGGCCCGGGCGATGCTGCTCGACTACCTCGACCGGCCGCTGAATAGCTATCGCCACGAGGCCCTGGTCAAGCGAGCGTTCAAGCGGGCCGAGGCGAAGCAGGACGACGTTCTGACGGCCGCCTTTCTCGTTGCCTTCGACCGTTCGATCCGCCGCGTCCGTCGCACCCGTTGGCGGTTCGAACAGCGCGACGTGGCGACCGAGGAGGAGGCCCGGGCGCTGCTCGCCTCCTGGGCCGCCGCGGGTGCTGATCGAGTCAATTCCTGGGCCGACTGGCAAGGGCGTCATCACGTTTACTCCCATTGGGCCGAGCCGGGGGCCGTCGCAACTCCCCACGGGACGGACATGCCCCGCGGCGCGCCTCGCGACGCCTGGGATTGGGATCCGGTGACGCGGAGGACCCAGAAGTTCAAGGTCCCGGACTGGGTCTACCGCCTGCGCCTCCACCCTCCCAACTTCCGCGACGGCGGCGAGATCCCCGCACGCCGCCGAAAGGACTTCGCCCAGTGGCGGCTCTTCTCGGTCGCCACCCGCCACTACCTCCGCCGGCGCGCCTGGCGATACTTCCGGCGGCTCGGCCGACTCGCCCCCGAGCGCTACGTCCCGGCTGTCAAGGAGGCCCTGCTTCGGTATCGAGACGAGGACGTGGCGACGGGGCTCGCGCTGATCGACAACTGGGGGCTGGTCCACATTCTCTTTCATCACAGTCCCGTGCTCGTCGACGACGACCGGGGCTGGCGGCTCGCGCCGGGGAAGTCACTGGCGGAACTGGAACCGGCCCCGATGTTCGCGAAGCTCTGGCAGGCCTCGCCCCGGGCGATCGTCGAGGTGATCACCCGGTCGCGGTGCCGGGCCGTCCGCGGCTGGGCCGTCCGGATGGCCCGACGCAACCCATCGGCGATCCTCCCCGTCTTCCCTGTGGAGGAACTCCTGGGGCTGCTTGAGTTCGACGAGCCCGAGGTCGTCGAACTCGCCGCCGACCTCCTGCGCGATCATCCCGACCTGGCGAATCAGCCTGTTGAGCACTGGCTCTCCTTGCTGGAGAGCGCCGCGCCGGCCGCCTTGCCGCTGCTGACCGAGCTGGTCGGCAAGTACGTGCCGGCCGAAGCGGTCGCGACCGATCGGGCCGTCCGGCTGGCGAGGATGCGTCCTCTGCCCCTGGCCAGGCTCGGCCTGCGATGGCTCACGGCGAAGCCCCCGCGCGACGAGGCCGAATGCCAGGCGTTGCTGGGGCTGGTCGAGGCGGAGTGTGAGCCGATGCGGCCCGAGTTGCTCGCCTGGGCGCGGCAGGCGCTGGCGGAATCGGGGCGGTTCGATCCGTCGTGGATCGTCGCCTGGCTCGACAGCCGTCACGACGACGCTCGCGCCGAAGGCTGGCGTTGGTTCCTCGACGAGCCGAGAGTGCGCGACGACGTGCCGACCTGGCGGAAGCTGATGGAGTCCCCCTACGACGACGTCCGCCTCAAGCTGGTGACCGAGCTGGAGGCGCGGGCCCGCGGGACCGACCCCTTCCGCGTCGAGCGCGGCGACCTGAACCCGGAGCTGCTCCGCCTGCTCTGGGCGTCGGTTCTGCTCAACGTCGAACGCGGGCATCGGGCGAAGCCGCTGGCCGTCCGCCAGTTGGTCCGCCGCGCCGAGGCCCGGCCGGAGGACCTGCCGGCCTTGCTGCCGATCCTGGCCGTCGCGCTCCGCTCCGTGCGCGGGCCGGAGTTCCGCTCGGGCCTGGCGGCGATCGTGGGATTGGCCGAGCGGGACGAGAACGCCCGGGCGCTGATCGCCCGGACCTTGCCGGAGTTGCAAATGGGCTGAGCGTCTGGCATGATCGCCCCTTGTCGAGCTCGAGGGCGTCCGGGTCGTTTCCGAGACCACCCTGCTGCGGCGTTCCGCCGTGGCCGACCTTGCCTCCGTCGTTGCTTCCCCGAGAGCGTTGTTCTTTTGGCCCGGTGGAGAGCTCTCCCGCCGGGCTGAGTCGACCGATGTCCCCGGCGGGAGAGCTCTCCACCGGGCCTCGGTGAACGCCCTCGGTCGTCGCCTCGAAGTCGGAGCGGCCCGGACGCCCCCGGGCTCGACGCATTCACCCGGCGGAGCGAGACGATGGACGTCACCCTGGAATACGGCGGTCGGAGCGGTATCGTCTCGGGGCCCGGGGGCGCGACGATCGCCCTGGCGCCGAACCTCCGACGCGACCGCGTCGCGTTCGACGCGGCCCTCCGGCACCCGCTCCGGTTCCGCGAGGCGATGGGGGCCCTGCACGACGTCGTCGTCAGCGACCTGCGCTACAAGCCGAAAGACCGCTCGGCGCACGAGGCGTATCTTGCCCAGCAGCGCGAGCGCGAGGCCGCGATCCGACGCGGGGCCGCGTCGCACGCCCGCGCCCTAACCCTGAAGGAGACGCTCCACGTCGACCCGGCCGAGATCCGCAGCCTGGAGGCTCGGTTCAAGACGTTGCGATCGGTCTACTGGGGCGCCCGGCTCAAGTACTCGAACTACCTCAGCAAGCACGACCCCGAGTTGTGGCGGCTGCTGGTCCCGTGCGACCCGGTCATCACCGTCGCCCCCGACGTCGTCTTCTTCGAGTGCTTCAGCGCCGACGAGAGCAGTTACGGCTGCCTGACCGTCGATCGCGACGCCTTCACCGGCGAACGCGACACGGCGCTCGGCACGACGAACGTCGACTATTCGTGGTCGCTCTACGAGCACTTCCAGACCCTGCGGAGCTACCGCGAAACGCGGTTCGTCGTCGACCCCGGCGGATTCGAGGTCACGATCGGCGAGACGGGCGGGCACCGCGAGGAGAAGATCGACCTCCCTTCGAGCTGGCTCCGCGGCTTCATGCAGATCCAGTCGGCGATGAGCCTGCCGATGCGGAAGGTCCCCATCAGCCGCGAGGGCCTGTACAGCGTCCTCGCCTTCCTGCGCCGCCACCGCGCCGCGAAGAGCCCGAGGGCCGTCCGGTTCGAACTTCAGCCGGGTCGACCGGTGGCGATCGTGCTGGAGCCCTGGGAGCGCCGGATCGTCCTCCATTCCTCGCCCTACGACGGCCCTCGGTCGGAGACGATCCGCGTCTGGGGCCGGGACCGGCTGCAACTCCTGGCCCGGCTGCTGCCGCTGCTGGACGAGGCCGAGGTCTACCTGCTGGGCTCGGGCCTGCCGAGCTTCTGGTCGGTCCGGATGGGGGAGATGCGGCTCCTGCTGGGCCTCTCAGGCTGGACGGCCAACGACTGGAGAGGGACGTCGGCCCTCGACCAGATCGCGCCCCCCGCCGAGCCGAGCGCCAGCCTGCTCGGCGACGTCGCCGAGGCCTTCCGCGAGCGTCCCACCCTGACGTTCGACGAGGTCCGGGCGAGGACGGGGGCGGCCCCGGCGTATGCGGCGGCGGGGCTCAACCGGCTCGCCTTGAAGGGGCAGCTCATCAAGGACCTGCACGCCGGGGTCTACCGATGGCGGCAGATCATGCCGTTCGTCGTCGCACCCGACGACCTCGGCCCCGGCGACCCGGAGACGGCCGCGGCGAAAGAGTTGATCGCCCGCGGCCGGGCCCACGTCACCCGCGACGAGCGGCGGCCGGACGGCCTCAGGATTCTCGAAGGTCTCGTCCCGGAGCATCCGGTGACGGTCCTCCTCGACGCCGACGGCCGGATGCTGCGTGGCAAATGCACATGCTCGCACCATTTTACCGGCGGGCTGCGACGCGGCCCCTGCCGCCACCTGCAGGCCCTCCGCGACGCCGCCGACGCCAGGACCGGCCCGCCGTCGCTCGAAGACTGGTTCGCGGCGCTCTTCTCGTAAACGACGAACGCCGCCTCGCTCAATCCCTCCCGACAGGACGGACGGCCGCAACTCATGAGCATCTGGCAACGCTTCCTGCAGTTCATCTTCGGCGAACGCAGTTTCCGCCCCGCCGAGCCGCCCCCGACGTTCTCGCCGGCTGTTCCACCATCCCTCGCCGAACGCCCCACGACGGCCGAGGCGCCCAGGCTGACCATCCCCGAGGCGTCGGCCGACCCCGACTTCGCGGCTGACGCGGGAACGCACAAGGACGGCCAGCCCAAGCTTGCCGGCAAGGCGGTCGACCCGCTCGACGCCGGCGCCTATCTGCCGATCTCCCGCGAGGAGATCAAGCGCGAGGCGAAGGGGAAGAACCTCTTCAACAACTTTGCGTTCGGCAACCGCAGCATCATCCCGCCGGCCGACGACCTCCGTACCAAGCTGATCGACCGCGCGATGGTCACGCACGGCCTGCTCTCGCCCGAGCAACTGCACGAGATCCACGCCGTCGGCGCGCGGATGGACGAGCTGAGGCCGACGATGGCGGCCGTTGAGCACAAGGCGGCCAAGGCGGGGGAGGCGGCCGTCGAGGCTGATCGCGAGGCCCGCGCCCGGCTCAAGGCCCAGAAGAAGGCCGAAGCGATCGAGCGCAAGCGGCTCCGGGCCGAGGGGATCGCCTACCGCAGGGCGACGGACATCGTCTTCCTCGGCCGGGGCGTCAGCGGCCGGCTGGGCGACCGGACGTGCGACGCCTCGAAGCTCGAAGCGGCCGACCTCCCCGTCATCGCCACGCCGACCGAGCTGGCCGCGGCACTCGGCGTCTCGGTCCCCAGGCTGAGGTGGCTCGCCTTCCACAACGAGGCGGCCACACGCGTCCATTACGTTCAGTTCACCGTCCCCAAGAAGTCGGGCGGAACCAGAACCCTCAGCGCCCCGCACCGGAGCCTGGCCGAGGCCCAGGACTGGATCTTCCGCGAGATCCTCGCCAGGCTGCCGGTCGAGCCCCCGGCCCACGGGTTCGTGACCGGCCGGAGCATCCTCACCAACGCCTCGCCCCACTGCGGCAAGCGGATCGTGGTGAACATGGACCTGGAGGGCTTCTTCCCGAGCATCGGCTTCGCCCGCGTCCGGTCGGTCTTCCAACGGCTGGGCTACTCGCCGGCCGCGGCCACCATCCTCGGCCTGCTCTGCACCGAGTCCCCCCGCCGGTCGGTCGTGTACGACGGCGTCGCCTACCACGTCGCCACCGGACCTCGCGGGCTCCCCCAGGGGGCCTCCACCAGCCCGGCCCTCTCGAACCAGGTCGCTCGTCGGTTGGACCGCCGGCTCAGTGGCCTCAGCACGCGGCTGGGGCTGGCCTACACTCGCTACGCCGACGACCTGACCTTCTCGGGCGACGAGGCGTTCGAGGGCCGCGTCGGCTATCTGATGGCCCGGGTCCGGCATTTCGCCGCCGAGGAGGGTTTCGCGGTCAACGAGGCCAAGAGCCGGATCCTCCGCCAGGGGACCGCCCAGACGGTCACCGGCCTGGTGGTCAACGATCGCCCGGGCGTCCGCCGCGAGGAAGTCCGCCGGCTCCGGGCGATCCTCCACCGCGCCCGGACCGAAGGGCTCGAAGCCCAGAACCGCGAGGGCCGCCCCGACTTCCTCGCCTGGCTCCGCGGCAAGATCGCCTTCGTCGCGATGGCCCGGCCCGAGACGGGAGCCCTTCTCAAGGCCGAGCTGGAGGCCCTGCTCGCCGGATAGGAGCGGGATGGAGATGATCGCGCGTTCGACTTTCCGGGGGGGTGATTATCCGACGCTATCTCGGCGGTCTCGAATCAACGTCTTTCCCCCTGGAAGACAGACCGCCAGCGGCAATACTGTTCGGCACGACTTGCATATAAGCCATCGGAGGCGATTGCCTCCCTTCTCCCCTGGTGGGAGAAGGTGCCCCGTAGGGGCGGATGAGGGGGGTCATAACCGTCGGCGGACGTTGGGAGCCCCCTCATCCGGCCTTCGGCCACCTTCTCCCACCAGGGGAGAAGGGAGGTTTCCATCGCTTCTTCTGAAGCTCAATTCCCGTGCCGAACAGTATTGCCGCCAGCGGTCAGATGAGGGGGAACGACCGGCGTTGTTCGTGAATCCGGGGGGTCGCTTTCAAGGCGTCGCCGATCCCCCCTCATCCGGCCCTGCGGGCCACCTTCCCCCGCGAGGGGGGAAGGCCGTTATGGTCGCCACTCCTGAAGAAGTGGCGGGTCGTCAGCCTGGTGGGAGAGGTAGGGGCCGGGCTCGGATCTCGATAAACGCCTCACTCGCCCAGCCACGACTTGCGGTGGGCTTTCTGGGCGTCGTCGGCGTCGGGGAGGAGTTCCAGGGTCCAGTCGCGGGGGGGCTCCTGGCCGAAGGCGACTTCCAGGCGCTGGAAGCGGTCGCGGCGGGCGATCAGGACCGAGACCTTGTCGCCGGGCTTGAAGGTTTCGATCCGCTTGTTCCATTGGCCGGCGGGGATGCGGTCCTCGCCGATGCCCAGGATCTCGTCGCCGACGTTGAATCCGGCTTCGAAGCCGGGCGTGTCGCGCTTGATCTGGCTGACCATCAGCCGGCCTTCCTCGTTCTTGGTCGTCAGGCCTAGCCATGCCTTGGCGCCTTTGTCGTCATCCTTCTTATCCTTGTCGTTCTTGGCGGGGCGGTCCTTGGAGAACCGCAGCCCCAGCCAGGAGCAAGCTTCGGCGTAGTCAAGTTCGTCGGTCGACCGAAGGGCGCGGCGGAAGAAGTCCGAGAGATCCACGCCGGCGACCTCGGCGGCCGTCTTCTGGAACTCCTCGGGCGTGTATCCGCGCTCGCCGGAGTAGCGGGAGTAGGCCAGGCGCATCACGTCGTCGAGCGACTTCGCGCCGTTGGTGGCTCTGCGGATCTTGCCGTCGAGGAGGAAGGCGACGACGGCCCCCTTGACGTAATAGCTGATCTGGGTGTTGGCCGTGTTCTCGTCGCGGCGGTAGAACTTGATCCAGGCGTCGTAAGACGATTCCTCCAGCGGCTGGACCAGTCGGCCGGGGGTCGTCTGCAACCGCTCCACGTCGTTGATCGTGCGATCCTCGCCAGCGGAAGGCGGGTCGCCGGCCAGATACTCGGCCGTCGTGCAGAGCCCGGCGCGGCGGACGATGAGGCGGTCGTAATAGCTGGTGATCCCCTCGGCGACCCACAGGCTCGGGGTGTGGACCTCGTTCTCGTAGTCGAACGGGCCTAGCTCGACCGGCCGCAGCCGCTTGACGTTCCAGGTGTGGAAGAACTCGTGGGCGACGAGGTTCAGCCAGGCGAGATAGCTGGGCCGGGTGCGGGTCGCCCACCGGCTGGCCATCAGCACGGTCGAATTCTTGTGCTCCAGGCCGCCGCCGGCCTCGCCCAGGATGTTGAAGAAGACGTAGCGGTCATAGGGGATCACGCCCCAGAACGCCTTCTCCGCGCGGACGATCGCCTCCACGTCCTTCGCGGATCTCGGCCCGTCCCACAGGCCCCCTTCGCCCTCGTTGACCAGCACGTGCGGCACGCCGTCCACGGAGAACTCGTAGACCGCCGCGCTGCCGGCGTAGATCGGGCTGTCGACGAGCGTGTCATAGTCGGCGGCGACGTAATGGTTGGGCTTGCCGCCGGGGCCGCTCGGCAGGCCGCTGATGCTGCACTTCCAGCCGGCGGCGGGGTCGACGACGACCTCGTGCGGCCGGGCCACGCCGTCGGCCAGGGTCATGAACGTGGCGGCGCCCTGGAGCATGGCGAAGGACGAGTCGATCCAGTTCGACTGGACGGCCATCGTCCGGCCGTAGATCTTGTACGTCGCCACGACCTCGGCCGCGCCGCCGGTCATGATCTTCCAGCGGTTCTTGCGGCTCTTGACCGTCTCCAGCGGCGTCCCGTCCGGCTTCTTGGCGACGAAGTCCTCCACCTTGCCGGCGTACTCGCGGACGAGGTACGAGCCCGGCGTCCAGACCGGCATCATCAGCTCGATCTCGGCCTTGCCGGCGGTCGGGAACCGGGCCTCGACCTGCACGTAGTGCGTCTGAGGCGCAGGGAAACGAACGGCGAAGCGGATCGGCTCCGCCGCCGGGGCATTGGTCGTCGTCATGAACCACCCGAGAAACAAGATCGACGGCGCCAGGCGCCGATTCATCCAGGACATTCCCACCTCGCTGTCGTTCCGGTCGTCTCCCCAGGCGGCCGAGACCGCAGGCGTTGCGATTCTAACGCCCCGCAAGGGCCCGCGGGAACACTCCGGCGAGACCTCAGGTCGCCGTCGAGGGGCGTTCATCGGAGGAAACCGCTTGACATTGAACAGACCTGTCTGTATTATCCTGCCATGGGACGCACGAAGACCACCACATCCGAGGCGCGGCGACGCATCGTCGAGACGGCCGATCGGCTCTTCTACGAGGAGGGCGTTCGGGCCGTCGGGATCGATCGGGTCATCGCCGAGGCTGGCGTGGCGAAGGCGACCCTGTACGCCCACTTCCCGTCCAAGGACGACCTGATCCTGGCCGTGCTGGAGCATCGGGAAGCGTGCGTCACGGAGTTCTTCCGCGAGGCGATGGAGCGCCACAGTCGAAATCGCAAGACGAAGACGCCGTTGCAGGCGTTCTTCGCCGCCCTCGGCGAGTGGATCGAGTCGCCCGGATACCGCGGCTGCGCCTTCCAGAACGCCGCCATCGAACTGGCGAATCCGGAGCATCCCGGCGCCCAGTACGCCCGCGGCTACAAGCGGCGTTTCGGCGAGTTCCTCCGCGGCCTTATCGAGCAATCGGTCGGCCCGGAGGGAGCGAAGCTCGCCCCCGCCATCGGCCTGCTGGTGGAAGGCGCCATCGTGACGGCCGCGATTGAAGGACGGCCGAACGCGGCCTTCGTGGCTCGCGACGCCGCCCTGAAACTCCTGGCTGAGCAGGGGACGTGACCCTTCTCTTTTTTTGCGAAGAATGCGAACAGACCTGTCTGTATTGTTCGAGTGAAGGCCGCTGGTTTGGCGGCCTCGCCCGGCGAATCCAAGGAGCCCGAAGATGGAACGCATCACCCCGGTCGACCCCCAGGCTGTTGAAGGCAAGGCGAAGGACCTGCTGGACGCCGTGAAGGCGAAGCTGGGTCTCGTCCCGAACATGACCCGCGCGATGGCCGTTTCGCCGTCGGTCCTGGAGGCTTACCTGGGATTCAGCGGCGCCCTCGGCCACGGCGTCCTGCCGCCCAGGGTCCGCGAGCGGCTCGCGCTGGGCGTGGGAGAGGCGAACCACTGCGATTACTGCCTCTCGGCCCATTCGCTGCTTGGCAAGAAGGCCGGTTTGACCGAGGATGACGTCCTCGAGAGCCGTCGCGGCGAGTCCGCCGATCCGAAGGTCGACGCCTTGCTGAAGTTCGCCCGAACGATCGTGGCGAAGCGGGGCGTCGTCGACGACGCGGACGTCGCCGCCGTTCGGGACGCTGGCTACGGCGACGCGGAGATCGCCGAGATCGTGGCCCACGTCGCGCTGAACGTCTTCACCAACTACTTCAACAACGTCGCCGGCACGACCATCGACTTCCCCAAAGCCCCGGCCCTCCCAGCTTGAGCGTCGACGATTCATGCGGCCCGCCTCGGCGAGTGCGGGCCGCAACATACGGACCCGCCCGCGTGGAACCCAACACGTAAGGACTTCCCATGAGCGACTCGACGAAGACGAAGCACGGGACGGTGAAGGTCGGCGATCTCGACGTGTTCTACCGGGAGGCCGGCCCCCGGGACGCCCCGGCGGTCTTGCTGCTGCACGGGTTCCCCACCAGCTCGCAGATGTTCCGCAACCTCATCCCCGCCCTGGCGGAAGAGTATCGCGTCATCGCCCCGGACTATCCCGGCTACGGGTACAGCTCGATGCCCTCGCACGACGCGTTCGCCTACACTTTCGACAATCTGGCGGAGGTGATCGACGCCTTCACCGAACAGGTCGGCCTGACGAAGTACGCTCTTTACGTGCAGGACTACGGCGCTCCGATCGGTTATCGGCTCGCCTCGCGGCATCCGGAGCGGGTGACGGCCATCGTGGTTCAGAACGGCAACGCCTATGACGAGGGCCTCGACAACGACTTCTGGAAGTCGATCAAGGCGTACTGGGCTGACCCGAGCAGCCAGGAGAAGCGAGAGGCCCTCCGCGGCCTCCTCACCTACGACGCCACGAAGTGGCAGTACACGCACGGCGTGCCCAACCCTGAACGGGTCGCACCCGACGGCGCGGCGCATGACCAGTTTCTGCTCGACCGACCGGGGAACGACGAGATCCAGCTCGACATGTTCCTCAGCTACGGCAGCAACCCGCCCCTCTATCCGGGCTGGCAGGAGTATTTCCGGACGCACCAACCGCCGATGCTGATCGCCTGGGGGAAGAACGACCAGATCTTCCCGCCCGCCGGCGCCGAACCGTACAAACGGGACCTCAAGACGCTGGAATACCACCTTCTCGACGCGGGGCACTTCGCCCTGGAATCGGTCGGCGATGAGATCGCCGCTTTGATGCGCGACTTCCTCGGCCGGTACGTATCGGATGCGCAAGATCGAGGTATCTAAGCATGCGAGACTATCCCAGCGACGTCGCCTTCACCCCGGCGGTGAAGGCGATCCAGGAGCGGAAGGGCTCGCGGCGGGGCTACGCCCGGATGGAGCAGAACAAGGGCTGGGAGACGACCATCTCCGAAGGATTGGAGGGGTTCCTCGCCGGGCTCGACATGTTCTACCTGGGCACCGCCTCCGCCGACGGACAGCCCTACATTCAGTACCGGGGCGGCCCGCCGGGCTTCCTGAAGGTGCTGGACGAGAAGACGCTCGCCTTCGCCGACTTCGGCGGCAACCGACAGTACATCACGTTGGGCAACCTCGCGGAGAATCCCCGGGCGTTCATTTTCTTGATGGACTATGTCGAGAGACGACGCGTTAAGGTTTGGGGGACCGCGCGGGTCGTCGAGGACGACCAGGCGCTGCTGGACCGCCTCCGCGACCCAAGCTATTCCGGCGTCGTGGAGCGGGCGATCGTCTTCACGGTGGAAGCCTGGGACGTGAACTGCCCGCAGCACATCCACCAACGGTTCCTCATGCGGGAGGTGCAGCCCGTCGTCGAGCGTCTTCAAGATCGGATCCGTGAACTGGAACGACAACTGGCGGAGCGGGAGGCGCCTGGACCGGACGGGGGCCCAACGTGACTCCTCCGCCGACGCAGTCGGAGAGGAGCCCCCATGCACTACGATTTCACCGCGATACCCGACTCCGAGATCCCGCCAGCGGCTGAGCTGCTCTTTCAGCATGTCGTGACGACCTACGTCAGCGAGGCCAACAAGACGGCCAGCATGTGGCGAGCGGTCCCGGACGGCCTCCTCGATTTCAGGCCGCACCCGAAGACCAACACAATCCGCATGATCCTGGCCCACCAGCTTCTCTCGGAGCGTCGCTTCTTCGCCCAGTTCGTGGGAACGGAAGAACCAGACGTCGAGGAACTCCTCCCAGCGGACGAGAATCCCACCGCGCAGGCGTACATCGACAAGTACGTCTGGCTTGTGAAGCGACGCCTGCCGCAGTTGGCGGCGGCCACGTCGAGCTGGTGGTTGGAGAGTCGCCCTTTCTTCGGCGGCCTGGCACGAGAGCGGACCTGGATCTTCTGGCGACGCGTTCTGCACACCTGCCACCACCGGACCCAGGTCCAGGCCTGGCTCCGAATGGCCGGCCACGAACCAGTCCCGGCGATCTACGGGCCCTCGGGCGACGTAAAATGGGATGAGGCCGACCCGACCTATTCCCTCGAGGCTGCGCGGAGGGGCGGTTGATTTAGAAATATTCAGGCGCTTGCATGCGGGGACGGCCCGTCTCAAAATAGGGATTGGTCTCACGATCGACGCATTTCGCCGCGATCGAGGCCGTCGCCGCAAGTTCCTCTCCTGAATCGTCATGGCCAAACGATCTCGCGTCGCGTTGATTATCGAGACGTCCTCGTCCTACGGCCGTCGGATTCTTCGCGGGATCAGGAGGTATGCGCACTCTCATCACTCCTGGTCGATCTTCCTGGAGCAGCGCGACCTGTCCAGGGAGCCGCCCCCCTGGATCAAGACCTGGGACGGCGACGGGATCATGTCGCGGATCACCACCGCGGCGATGGTCGAGGACGCGCGCCGGCTGGGAATCCCGCTGATCGACCTGACCGACCGCCACGAAACCCTGGCGTCTCACCAGGTCTGGTCGGACGACGCGGCCATCGCCAGGCTCGGCGCTGAGCACCTCATCGAGCGAGGGTTCCGGAACTTCGGCTTCTGCGGCTTCTCCCAGGAGACCTGGTCCAGCCGGCGTCGCGACCGGTTCATCGAGGCGGTCCGGCAGGCCGGCTCGGAGTGCCAGATCTACGAGTCTCCCTGGTTCGGCCGCGACGCGCATCCGTGGGAAGATGAGCAGAAGCAGATCATGGCCTGGCTGAACGCCCTCCCCAAACCTGTGGGGGTCATGACCTGCAACGACTATCGCGGGCAGCACGTGCTCGACGCCTGCGCCCGACTCGGTCTGGCCGTGCCTGAGGAGGTCGCCGTCGTCGGGGTGGACGACGAGGAGGAGCTTTGCGAACTCTGCGAGCCCCCCTTGTCCAGCGTCGTCCCCAACGCGGAGATGGTCGGCTACGAGGCCGCCAACCTCCTCAATCGCCTCATGTCCGGCAGCCAGGATTTCGAGTCGCGCCTGGAGGTCGCACCCATCGGGGTCGTCACCCGCCAGTCGACCGACGTCCTGGCGATCGACGACCCCGAGATCGCCGCCGCGGTCCGCTACATCCGCGAGAACGCCTGCCGCGGGGCGAAGGTCGAGGACATCCTCGACGCCGTCCCCATCTCCCGAAGCATCCTTGAGCGGCGGTTTCGCAAATACCTGGGCCAGTCGCCCCAGGCCCTGATCCGCCAGGCCCGCCTGAAGCGAGTCAAGCAACTCCTGGTCGACACCGACTTCACGCTGGCCAAGATCAGCTCCCTGGCCGGTTTTCGTCACCAGGAGCACATGTGCGTGCTCTTCAAGAAGGAGTTCGGCGACTCCCCCGGCGCGTACCGCCGCAAGGCCCAGGGAGCCGGCCCTTTCGTCAATCCCTCAACTCGCACGTAAAGGCGATCAATCGCCGTATTCTTACGCGATTTTCGGTCGCACGACTCGCTCTCGAAGGCGATTGTCACCGATCCGAGCCGCTGCTTCTATTCGCGTCTCCGACCGCGTCGGAGCCTCGCAGACGTGCGATTCCGAGCCCGCGTCACGGCCGTAAAGCCCCGCCGTACCCCTCTCAAGGCGTCGCCAACCCACTCCAAGGGACCTGGGCCTGGCCGCAAAGGGAATTAAAGTAAATCCGTCCGTCTTCATTGACGATGCGGCGGCGGGGGACCAGAATAACATAAGTAGGTCGTGCGATGGAGATGACCATATAAGTTAGTCGGTCGATTTCCGGGTGAAGGAGTCGTCTCACCACCAAAGCGAGTGGCATGGTCCCGTTATGGGAATCATGTCACGTTCGTCCAGCGTGCGAGCTTCGACTTGAAGCCGCCGAGCAAAGTGCGAGGGCGAGAGGAAGACGTTCTGCCCCGATCGAGACAGCTGGCTCATCGGATCAAACCGACGCCGGTTTTCAGCGTCGGCGCATGCGCCGCTCAAATCGTCTGGCCTTCTACGCCGATCGCGTTCTATCTGTGACTTGATCTAACTCCTCACCCGTATCGTATCGCCTGCGCGAGCGAGCCTGGTGACTGAGTCGGAACTTCCCACGTCCATGGGAAGCCGATGGTTCGTCGCGCTGTCGAGCGAGCCCTGACGCATGGTCCCGTAAGACCGCTCGGGCCGCCGGAGTCGATCACTCTCATTTCCATCCATCCGTCAGCCAAGGAGTTCGCAATCATGATTCCCACGAAGCGTCGCGGTTTCACACTTATCGAGCTGCTGGTGGTGATCGCGATCATCGCGGTCCTCATCGCCTTGCTGCTGCCGGCCGTCCAGGCGGCTCGTGAGGCGGCTCGTCGGGCGCAGTGCGTCAATAATCTGAAGCAGATCGGCCTGGGGATGCACAACTACCACAGCGCCAACAACAGCTTCCCGATGGGGCAGACGATCGGCCCCAAGAGCAGCCCCACGGACGCCATGGCGAGCTGGGCCGGCTGGAGCGCCACGGCCCTGATGCTGCCGTTCATGGAGCAGCAGGCGATGTACAGCTCGTGCAACTTCCAGTGGTCGGTCGACCCCTACGGCGACCTCTGCTATTACTTCAATAGCACGGTGGCCAACAGCAAGGTCGCCATCTTCCTGTGCCCGTCCGACGGCAACGTGGGCCAGCCGAACATCAACAACTACTTCGCCTCGGTGGGGACGACGGCCAACGCCCTGCACAGCGGCTGCGGCGGCGGCTGGAACCCGGCGTGCAAGGGGACCGGAAGCACGGGCGTCTTCACGCTCTTCCTGTCGTACGACATCGGCTCGATCACCGACGGCACGGCCAACACGATCGCCTACTCCGAGTCGCTGGTCGGCAAGGCCAACGTGGGCAACGCTTACCGCGGCAACAGCACTCGCGGCGTGACCGATCCGGGCGTTGGTTCCTTGTTCGACGCCTCGTCGAACCCGACCCTGACCAACCAGGGGCTCCAGGCCTGCGCCGCGGCGTTCAACAGCAATACGAACATCTCCACCAACAAGGGTCAGCTCTGGTGCTTCGGCGCCCGCGGCTACGGGATGTTCTCGACGATCCAGACCCCCAACGACAACAAGTACAAGTTCGGCACGTGCCAGTTCGGCTGTGCCAACTGCGGCCTGGACGTGGCCTGGGCCATCGACGCCCAGAGCAACCACTCCGGCGGCGTCAACACCCTCATGGGCGACGGTTCCGTCCGGTTCGTCAAGGACTCGGTCTCCCAGCAGACCTGGTGGGCCCTCGGCACCCGAGCCAACGGCGAAGTCGTCAGCTCGGACAGCTACTGATCCACCTGAACCAGGAGCCCCAGCCATGCGAACGATCCGAATCCTGATGGTCCCCGCCGCCGCCCTGCTGTTCTCTGGGGCGATCCTGGCCCTGCCCGGCTGCGGCGGAACCGACGATACGCCCATCAGCATCAACATCGAAGAGGCCAAGGCCGAAGGCCAGGCCCGGGCCGATTACGCCAAGACCGAGAAAAAGGCCCCTGTGCACAAGTTTGGCGTCGGCAGCGACCCTCGCGGCTGAGACGCCTTCCAAGAATCGCCAAATCGCCTCAACGGCGGCCGTTCCCCCGAACGTCCGCCGTTTTTTTGCGCGCGCCGACGGATCTTCCCGCGAAGACCGTAATGTGGTCGGGCCGGTTCCCAACCACTTTTCGATCGACGGGAAGGAGCGATCAGGTGATGCGGATCGAAGGCATTCTGGAGACGGCCCTTTACGTGGCCGACGTGCAACGCGCCGCGGACTTCTACCGCCGGCTGTTCGGCTTCCCCACGCTGTTGGAGTCGGAGCGGCTGATCGCCCTGAACGTGGCGGGAAGGAGCGTGCTTCTCCTCTTCCAGGCCGGCGGAACGTCGGAGCCGTTCGCCGTCCCCGGCGGCGGGGGCGTCATCCCTCCCCACGGCGGCTCCCCGGGCGGCTACCACTTCGCCTTCGCGATCGCCGCCGAGGACGTCGAGCCCTGGCGCGCCCGCCTCGAATCCGAGGGCGTCCCCGTTGAGAGCGTCGTGACCTGGCCCACCGGCGCGATCAGCGTCTACTTCCGCGACCCCGACGACAACCTCGCCGAACTGATCACCGGCGGATTCTGGAAAATGGACTGAACCTTGCACGCAGCTCCCTTCTGATCGCTCCCGTCGACAACTTGGTTATATGCGGAGCCTGCGGCGTCTATACTGCATGGGTAAGACGGGTCGTTCACTTCGCAGGATCGAGCATCAGCAGAGGAGACATCCATGTCGAGGAAAGCGTTGATCGCGCTGGGCGTTCTGGGTCTGGCGGGCGCCGTTGGTGAGGCCTCGGCCCAGGCGGTGGGTACGTCGCCGGCTCCGACGGTCTCAGTGCCGGCAGTCGGGGGTTCGGGAGTCGTCACCGGCGCGGGCGTCGTGACGTCGACGCCGGCCGTCACGACAGGGACGACGACCGTCGCGCCGGCCGCCGCCGCAACGACCGTGGGGACGCCGGTTACGACGTCCGTGGGTGGGGTGATCGTCGGCCCGACGGTCGTCGGCGGGACGGTGATTGGGTCGTCCGCGCCGATCGTCTGGGGAGCGCCGGCGGGTTCGCAGGTGGGACCGATCCACGCCTACAGCTATTACGTCGAGTTCCCGAACCCGGCGCGGACGTACGTCCCGTACGCCTCGTGGGATACGTTCACGTACCAGGGGCAGGCCTACGGCCACGCCTACGACCGTTGGACGTGGTCGGCGATGTCGAACGCCTCGCCGGGCCTGGGGCGGTACTACCAGATCCTGCACTGAGCGACAGGTACGGGACGGTTCACATCACCTGAGACAGGACTGTTGCGAATCGTCCCCTCTCCCGCCGGGAGAGGGCAGCCGCGCAGCGGCGGGTGAGGGTCGCGGGATTTCGGAGGGTGTGTGGGGCTCGCGGACCCTGGAGCCAAACGATGCGTACAGGTCCGACGACCCTCACCCGGCCCTGCGGGC
>NZ_JAALCR010000052.1 GCF_011065895.1 Paludisphaera rhizosphaerae
CCCGACCTTCGCCAGCACCCGAGCCCGCGACCGCAACATCGCCCTCCGCACCTGCCGCGCAATCAAGGCCGCCTCAAACCGCTCCACCCTCTCCAGCGCCCACGAAGCCTTCGCCGCCCTCTCCACGAGCGTCTGCTCGATCACGTTCGCCGGCTGCCACTCCTCGACCCACTCACGGAGCCGAGCTTCCAACTCCGCCGGATCCTCCTGGGGCAGCGCGAAGGGCGATTTCGACCGCATCCCGTGCTTCAACGCGTTCATCCGAGCCTTCGCCTTGCCGGCCTCACTCCTCGGGCCGGTCGACTTCTGAGCGTTCTCGCGATTGGCGCGGATTTGAGCCTCGGTGGGGGGCATGGCGGGGGTCTCCTCGGTGGGTGCGCAGGGGGGCAGTCTACGTGGATTATGTTCTCCAATGCGCAATCACTGAGGTCGACCTGGGGATTTCTGCGGATGGGCCGGAGCCTGCAGGGGATCTTTGGCCCTGCGTCGCGCTTCATGGCCTCTCGGCGGCGGTGCGTCGTAATCGAGATCGGACTCGTTCAGCCGCGGTGGGATCGGTTCGGCGAGGAGCGAGTCCGAGGGCGACGGAGGATTACTTTTTCACGATCTGAATCCGCCGGGTCCAGAGTTCCGGGAATTCCTGAAGGTCGTCCAGGTAACGGGCGGCCATGGTTGGGACGGGTCGTTGGCCCTGTTCCCAGGACCGCAGCGTCTGGAGACTGACACCCAGGAACTTGGCCAGTAGCGGCTGGCTCGCCCCCAGCTTCGTCCGCACGGCCTTCACATCGGCGGGGCTGTAGGCATGAGGGTCGACGTCGAGCTTCACCGTCCGTACGGTGAACCGCTTCTCCAGTGGTTCGTCCGTATTCAAGGCTTCGATAAGGGAGTCCATGCCAGCGATCACATCGTCCCAGACGGGCGAGCCCTTCGGATTGCGCTTCATCCTCTTCGATCCCTCCGTTGCAGGGCCGCCTTGATGAGGGCGACTCGCTGGCCGACTTTGTTGCGTTGTTCCTTGGAGAGGTTTTCCTGCTCCGACTTGGCGAAGACCGCGAAGAGAAAAATCACGCCGTGTTCAACGGCCTCGAGGTAGAAGACCCGATACGCCCCGCTCTTGCCTCGGCCAGATCCTGGGGGAGTGAAGCGAATTTTGCGGAGGCCACTCGTTCCGGCAACAACGACGCCGGCCATGGGGTTTACAAGGATCATGCCCTGAAGCACGTGCATATCGGCGTCGTTGAGGCCCAGCTTCGCCCAAAGTGCTCCGAACGGCTCGACCTCGACGAATGACGGCGAGGGCTCTCCAGGGATCTGTTGAGAGCGGAGGGCTTTGAGATGATCTTCGGTGTAGTCGTCCGGCATCGCCGCTCCCGGCACGCACATCCCTTTAGTGCTAGGCGCATCGTATCACTGCGTGATACGGATGCCAAGTTCCAGCGATGATCCTTGCGCTATTTCGCACCCACAAAAACGACGAAAGCCGGGACCCCCGATGGATTCGGGAGCCCCGGCTTGAGGGTTGAGACGTCTCGGCCTGGATCAGGTCACTTGATGCCGGCGGCGACGGCGGCGGGCTTGGCGGCGAGGGTGCGGTCGAGCTGACGCTCGACCTCGGAGGCGGAGCGCAGGTTGCGGTTGACGACCTTGCCCTGGGCGTCGACCAGGAACATGGTCGGCAGCGAGATGATGCCGTACTCGACGGCCAGCCGACCTTCCATGCCGTTGGGCTCGAAGATCTGGGGCCAGGGGAGGGCGAGTTCCTTCTGGAACGCCTCCAGCTCCGCCTTGTTCGAGTCCAGGCAGACGCCGATGACCTGGAAGCCCTTGTCGCGATACTTCTCGGCGAGCTTCATCACGTCGGGCAGCTCGCGGCGGACGGACTGGCCGCCCCACGAGGCCCAGAAGACGACCAGGTACGGCTTGCCCTGGAGCGAGCCGGCGTCGATCGTCGAGCCGTCGGCCGCGGCGCCCTTGATGGCCAGCGGTTTGCCTTCCAGATCCAACCGCCGCAGCGCCCCGGCGGCCTTCTTGCCGGCGAGGGTGTCCGGGAAGTCGGCGACGAGGGTCTTGTAGTCCTCGCGGGCCTTGTCCTCCTCGGCGTTGAACTCGTTGGAGTTGCCGAGCTGGAGCCGGGCTTCGGGGGCTTCGTCGGCCTTGGGGAACTGCTTGAGGAACGCCTCAAGCTCGCCCATCCACTTCTTCTGGTTGGCGACGAAGTTGCCGTTGGGCTCCTCGTTCCGCAGGACGAAGTCGGCCCCGATCAGGCGATACGCGGCGTACGAGCCGAGCGGACCGCCCGCCTTGACGACGGCGTCGAGGGTGTCGCGGCCCTTGCTCCAGACGCCCGTCTGGTAGGCGGCCACCATGCTGTCGACGCCCTGCTTTTCGTAGTTGAGCTTCTCCTCGGAATCCTTCGCCGCGGCGGCGACGCTCTTCAGCAGCGGCACCCGCTTGAGGTGGGCGGCGGCCTTCTCACGCTTGTCGTCTCCTTCGAGCGCCTGCACGTTAGCCTTGTCGAAGTCGGCCAGGGCCTTCAGCGCGGCTTCCATCGCCTCGTCGTGGGGGCCGCCGGCGGGGCCGTCGGTCGTCTCGTAGAGGGAGGCGCGGATGCCGACGGCGGCGGCGACGACCGGCTTCTCCGGATCGACGGCGCGGGGGAGTTCGACGAACTTCCAGGCGTCGCCGATCTGGATCAGCTCCGGCACCTGGAGCATCGAGAGCTTCGCCGGCTGGCCGCCCGGCGGGGTCGGAGCGCTGGTGAAGATCATCGCGTTTTCATAGAGGACCACGTCCTTGGCCAGGCCCGAAGCAGGGTCGGCCGGGATCGCGTGCGGCATGGCGCCGTCGAAGCGGTTCCAGGCGGTCTTCTCACCGCCGGCCTTGAGCGCCGCGACCAGGGCTGCGATCTTCTCGTCCCGCTTGGCGGGAGCCTCGGCCACCTTGGCGACGACCTCCTTGGGGAGTCCCGCCGCCGTCAGTTCCTCGGGCGAGGCGACCAGCGTTTCCAGCAGCGAGGCGTCGCCGACCGTCAGGGCCTGGACGGCCACCTTGGTCGCCTCCTCGGCCGAGATCCGCTTCCAGCCGGCGATCTTGTTGTCCTTGACGACGGCCACGCGGGAACCGCCCGAGTTCAACCACCGGCATTCGTCCAGGCGGCGGTCGCCGTCGAGGTCGCTTTCACGATAAACCTCGAAGCCGTCCTGGTAGTAGCTCCACTGGTTGAGAGCCTTGCCGCCGTTGGTGATGAGGAACCGACGCAGGAGCTTCCCCTGACCGTCGCGCAGGATGTACCCGACCACCCGGCCCTGCTCGGTGGCCGTCTCGACCTTGCAAGCGTCGATCGCGGCCTGAGTCGCGGGCGTTTCGTATTCGGCGCCGATCGTCTGCGTCGGCTTGATGCCCAGCAAGTCCTGCGGCTTGTAGTCGGCGGCGCGAGTCGAGGAACCCCCCGCCCCCAGCCCCGCAGCCAAGGCCGCCGCCCATCCGATTCTCCGCATCGGCTCCTCCTTGAATCCCGGCCGTCGAGGACCCCCTCGGCGACGCCTCCCTGCGACAGCACCCCGCCCGAACCATCGGATTCGATCGGGGCGCGCCGGTCCCTCCGGTCGCGATCGCCAGAGTGAACCCCGTCCCGCCGCTTTCGTCCAGATCGAGTTTCCCGGAATCCCACCCAATATCGCCGAACCTCGTGCGAATTGTACTGTTGAACTAGGACAATGGGGCAAAAGACCGTGTTCCAGCTCGACCCGAACGATCCGACGCCGCTGTACGCCCAGCTCGACCGCGCGATCCGCGCGGCGATTGCGACGGGGGCGTTGGCGGAGGGGGATCGATTGCCGACGGTCCGCCAGCTTGCGGTGGACCTGCGGGTGAACGCCAACACGGTGGCCCGGGTGTACGCGGAACTGGAGCGGGCCAGGATCCTGGGGACTCGCCGCGGGGTGGGGACGTTCGTCGCGTCTCCGGGCGTCGACCCCGAGGTCCGGCGGGCGCTGCGGAAGCGCCTCGACGCGCTGGGCGAGCGGTATCTGGCCGATGCGCTGGTGCTGGGGTTCACGGCCCGCGAGGCGATTGCGGCTTTGGAGGAGAGGCTCCCAACCGAGGGGAATCGTCATGGCGATCATCCGAACGAATGATGCGTCGAAGAAGGTCGAGGTCCGGATCGAAGCCCCGAACATGAACGGGCTGAACTTCATCGGGGCGCTGGTTCTGGCGAGTTGCGTCGCCGGGGGCTTCCTGGCGTCGTCCTTCGTCCATTCGAGCTGGCCGGTCGTCGTGGGGGTGATCCTCGGCCTGGTCGCGGCGGGGGCCCCGAGGATCGCCCAGCAGTGGGAACGGGCCGTCGTGCTGCGGCTGGGTCGTTACGTCGGCCTGCGCGGGCCGGGCCTGTTCTTCGTCGTCCCGTTCGTCGAGCGGATCTCGACGTGGGTCGATCAGCGGACCATCACCACGAGCTTCGCCGCCGAGCAGACGCTGACCTCCGACACGGTGCCGGTGAACGTGGACGCCGTCCTCTTCTGGATGGTGTACGACCCGGAGAAGGCCGCGCTGGAGGTTCAGGACTACAAGGAGGCCGTCTCATGGGCCGCCCAGACGGCGCTCCGCGACATCATCGGCCGCACGCCGCTGACCGTCCTCTTGAAGGGCCGCGAGCAAATTGAGGCCGACCTCCAGAAGTTGATCGACGAGCGATCGAACCCCTGGGGGGTGACGGTCCACTCGGTTGAGATGCGCGACGTGGTGATCCCGGAGTCGCTGCAGGACGCGATGTCGCGCGAGGCCCAGGCGGCCCGCGAGAAGGAGGCCCGGATCATCCTCGGCCAGGCGGAGGTGGAGATCGCGCACCTGTTCCACCAGGCGGCCCGCGAGTACGAGGGCAATCCCACGGCGCTCCATCTGCGGGCCATGAACATCCTCTACGAGGGGCTGAAGGAGAAGGGGGCTCTGATGCTCGTCCCCAGTACGGCCGTTGAGTCGATGGGGCTGGGCGGGATGCTCGGCGCGGCGGCGATGCGGCAGCAGACGCTGAGCACCCCGGAGAATGGAGCCTCTTCGTCGGCCAACGGCGCCGTCGTATAATGGCCCGGGCCGTCGACCTGCCGGCGGCCGTCGCCGCGACGCCACCCGAGGCCGACGATGCTATCGAATCGACGACCGTTGCCCCGTTGTTTACTCTTCGCCCTTGTTCTCGCCGGGACGGCTCGCGTCCCGGCCTCGGCGCAGGTCCCGACTTACGACGACCACGCCAATTTGCTGGTCGTCCGCGACGCCGGCGGCGGCCAGAAGCCGGTGGAGACCATCGCCGACTGGGAAATCCGCCGCGGGCAGATTTTGGCCCATCTCCAGGAGGTCATGGGCCCGCTTCCTGGTCCTGAACGGCTCGCGCCGCTGGACTGGAAGGTCACGGAGGAGAATGCCGAGGAAGGCTACGTCCGCAAGAAGATCGACTTCCAGGCCGAGCCCGGCGACCGCGTCCCGGCCTGGCTGCTGATCCCGACCGCTCCGAAGGACGCCCCCGCGAAGAAGCGGCCGGCGATGCTCTGTCTCCATCAGACCGTCCCCATCGGCAAGGACGAGCCGATCGGCCTGGGAAAGACGCCGGATCTCTGGTACGCGAAGGAACTGGCCAGGCGGGGATACGTGGCGATCGTGCCGGACTATCCCAACTTCGGCGAGTACAAGCGCGACGTCTACAAGATGGGCTACGCCAGCGCCTCCATGAAGGCGATCTGGAACAACAAGCGGGCCGTCGACCTGCTGGCCTCGCTCCCCGAGGTCGACCCCGAGCGCATCGGCGTCATCGGCCATTCGCTGGGCGGTCACAACTCCATCTTCACGGCTCTCTTTGAGCCCCGGCTGAAGGTGGTCGTCTCCTCGTGCGGGTTCAACGCCTATCCGTACTACTACAAGGGGAACGTGGCCGGCTGGTCGCACAAGGGCTACATGCCCCGGCTGCGCGAGGTCTACAAGCTGGACCTCAAGAAGATCCCCTTCGACTTCCCCGAGCTGATCGGGGCTCTGGCGCCCCGGCCGTTCTTCACCTGCTCGCCGCTGCGGGACGCCAACTTCGACGTCGACGGCGTCCGCGTCTGCATCCGCGCCGCCCGGCCGATCTACGGCCTTTACCACGCCGAGGACGACCTGATCGCCGAATACCCCGACGCCGAGCACTCGTTCGAGCGTGAGACTCGGATGAAGGCTTATGAATTCCTCGACGCGAAGCTCAAGCCCTGAGGGGTAATAAACCAGCGGTTTGAGATTCGGAGAGACCATAGGACTAACCTCCCTTCCCCCCTGGTGGGGGAAGGTGGCCGAAGGCCGGATGAGGGGGACCTCAACGGCTGCCGACGGTTATGACCCCCCTCATCCGCCCCTCCGGGGCACCTTCTCCCACAAGGGGAGAAGGGGGACGCGTTCAAGAACCTCACCTAGAGCCCCACCATGCCAACTCGGCCGGCCGCGTTCGCATCGATCATCCTTAACTGTCTGCTAGCCGCAGCCCTTGCCGACGACGTGGCCGTCGAGCCGCTCGGTCCGATGCTGGCCGCGCCCAGGAGCGAGCTGATTCCCGTCGTTTCGCGGTGGTCGAACGACGCTCGAGGGATGGACGGGGCCCGTCGGGTCGACTCGTGGCCCTCGGCGCGAGGGCGTGAGTTGGCTTACGCCCAGGCGTGGGCGGCTCGGCTGCGGGAGGTGGATTTCGAGGCCCTCAGCCCGGAAGGGAAGATCGACTATCTGCTGCTGGCCAACGACCTCCGCTCGACGGCCGAGACGCAGCCGTTCGCGCTTCAGCGCGACGCGTCGGTCGCCTCGTTCGTGCCGTTCGCGAAGTCGATCGAGACGCTCGACGAGGCCCGGTTCAAACTGGCTCCGGTCGATCCCGAGGGGGCGGCGGCGAAGCTTTCGGAGATCCGCAAGCAGGCGGAGGAGCTGCGGAAGTCGATCGCTGAAAGGAAGAAGGAGGACAAGCTGAAGCCGGAGCTAGCCTATCGAGCCCTGGAACAGGTCTCGGCGAACCGCCAGGCGCTTGAGCGTTGGTTCCGCCATTACGAGGGCTTCGACCCGCTCTTCTCGTGGTGGTGCCGCGAGCCCCAGCGCAAGGCCGATGAGGCGCTCGGCGAGCTGGTGAAGGCCCTCCGCGAAGCCTCCGGCCTCTCCGCAGAGCCCAAGCCGGGCGACGACCGCCAGCCGCCGCTGGGTTCGCCGATCGGTTCCGAGGAGCTGGCCGTCTTGCTCCGGGGCGAGATGATCGCCTATTCCCCCGAGGAGCTGATCGCGATCGCCGAGCGCGAGTTCGAATGGTGCAAGGCCGAGCGCAGGAGGGCCGCCTCCGAGCTGGGTTGCGGCGACGACTGGAAGGCCGCGATGGAGAAGATCAAGGGGGACGTCGTCCGTCCCGGCGAGCAGGACAGGGCGGTCCGCGATCTGGTGGCCGAGACGCTGGCGTTCCTCGACCAGCACGATCTGGTCACGGTGCCGAAGCTCGCCCGCGAGAACTGGACGCTCGACCCGACGCCGCCGGAGAACCAGAAGACGAGCCCGTACTTCTTCTACAGCCCCGGCGCGAACACCGTCGGCATGGCCTACGCGGGGGAGAAGCAGGACCTGGACGGCAAGCGGTCGGCGATGCGTTCCAACAACGTCCACTTCACCAAGAACGCCGCGCTCCACGAGCTGATCCCCGGCCATCACCTCCAGTCGTTCTCGATGGCCCGCCACAACGCCCACCGTCGGCCGTTCGGCACGCCGTTCTGGATGGAGGGCTGGTCGTTGTACTGGGAGATGCTGGCCTGGGACCTGGGCTTCCCCAAGACCCCGGCCGACCGCCTGGGCTTCCTCTTCTGGCGTTCGCACCGCTGCGCCCGCGTGGTCTTCTCGCTCAAGTACCACCTGGGCAAGATGACCGCCGACCAGGCCATCGACTACCTCGTCAACGAGGTCGGCCACGAACGAGCCGCCGCCGAAGGCGAGGTCCGCCGCTCACTCGCCGGCGGCTATGGACCCCTCTATCAAGCCGCCTACATGATCGGCGGCCTCCAGTTCCGAGCCCTCCACCGGGAACTCGTCGACTCCGGCAAAATGACCAACCGCGAATTCCACGACCGCATCCTCCAGGGCGGCTCCATGACCGTCGAAATGGTCCGCGCCCGCCTGACCGGGCAATCCCTGACCCGCGACCACAAGCCCTCGTGGAAGTTCGCCGGGGAGGCCGTCCCGATCGTTGGAGCGTCGATTCCATGAATGGGGAACTCAACCGGCGTTTGCTGCTCTGTCTGGCGGCCCTCATGGTCCTTTTAATCGTGACCGGGGCGATAGGCTTGTTCCGAGCGATGGAGAACCGCCTCACCGTCGAGAATCGTTCTGGGCAGGCGGTTTCTCTGTTGACCGTCGAAGTCGTCGACGGAAACTCACGCCATGGGTTGATCTCCCAGAGCTTGCCTGACAACGGCCTGGCGACCGCCTCATTCAGCGTTTCGGCCGACGGATATTTCCACCTTGTCGGAGCCTTCACAGATGGAACGCCGATCGAGGAGAAATCTTGCGGTTACGTCACGAACGGTGATTTCGGTGAGCGGGTTCGATTCACCATCAAACCTGGGGGCGCGGTTGACTTCGCGGACTGAAACCAAAACCCAAGTCCGACCCCAGGGAGGCCCGCAACTGGAGGAAGCTGCCGATCGAAGTTATAATGGACAAAAGAACCCGGGTTGAGTGAGGAGGCTTCGGTATGGCGAAACGCCCAAAAGTCCAACCCACGGGAACAGCTCCGCGCCTCCGAAACGGTCGAGGCGAGGACGAATCCGTCTTCAATTGGACTCACTACGTCCCCGGCTCCTACGAGGGTGATCTCGCCCAGGAGATCGAGACCTACGCCAGGCACCTGGATGAACTCGTCTCCAGGGAGGGTCATTACGTCCTCATCAAGGGGGACGCCCTCCATGGGATCTTCGAGAGGCGGGAAGAGGCGGCGGAAGTCGCCTTCCAGTTGTTCGGCGAAGCTCCTGTCCTGATCAAGCAGATCCTCAGGCTCCAGCCCGTCGCCGACATGGCCGGAGTGACACCTTAATGGCCCATGCGGTGCTCTCGGCGCATCCCGCGGGGCCATTGATCATGGTGGGGATCAGGCCGCTCGACGCCTACGAGAGGAAAGGGATCGGCAGAGCGATCTCCTGCACAGGGCTGGTCGATACCGGCGCCTCCGCGTCTGCCATCGCTCCGGACCTCGCGAAGCAGGCCGGACTGATCCAGTCGGACGTCTCCTTCGTTCGTCACGCCGGCAGGAGCGTTATGGTTCCGTCGTACGCCGCGCGAGTCCGCTTTCAGGGACACGACGGACTCGCGGGTTGGCAAGAACTCACCCTGGTTGGATCCGCCCCGGCTACTCCAGGCGTTGGAATGCTTATCGGCCGAGATATGCTGGCCCGCGTCACCATGCTCTACGACGGTCCGAAGAATTCTGTGGTCCTCCTCTTCTGAGAGGTCCTGGGGGCGTCGACCTAATCCCAGGGAAGTCGGTGTCATCCGTCCTCACCATCAAACCTGGCGGTACGGTTGACTTCGCGGACCGAAACCAAAAACCAAGTCTGGCCCCACGGCGGCCGGACCCCAGGGCAACCGAAGAACCGCCACCGACCAGGCTGCGTTTAGCGGGCGAACGAGATGTTGTACGTGCTGAACACGGTCCGCCCGTCGAGGAAATTCAGCTGGAAAATGCCCCAGATCGCCGTGCTCTTGGTGGAATGGGGCCCGGTGAGGACTTCGCCATGGTAGACGCCATTGCCGGTCGCGCCCTGGGAAACCCAGATGGTCTGGCGGTCGAGGCTGGTCGTTGAGAGGAACGGCCACGAGAGGAACGGGGGATCGTTCGGACCGTGCGAGAGCTCCATGTGACCAGCGAACGTCCCGCGGCTGCTGCGCGAGGAGATCGTCACCCGGGCGATGCCGACGAAACTCGGGTCGGTCGGATTTCCTGTATCCGGGTCGGTGACGTTGCGGAAGGTTCCCACGGCATCGCCAGTGATGCTTGGTGAAGCCATCCCCGGAAATGGGTGAAGCAGAAGAGTGTTGACCTGACTCTGCCAGCCGCGGGATTGAAATTGATTGTTCAGAGACATCACACCAGCGTCTCCGCCCTGGCCCGCGAAGGTTGTGAGGCCTCCGTGGAATGCCAGGCTTCCGCCTCGGAACCGACCGGTGCCCTGGATGAAGTCGTCCGTCACGGTTCCGAGAAACTCATACGCCAGGTTGCCGGTCGGAAGGTCGATGAGCAGTCCGTTGCCTGCGAAACGACGGGGGTTTTGTTCACGAATCGCCGACTCGACGCTGCCTCTCGCGCCATCGTCCGCCACGTAGAATCCGTCCCAGACGCCGTGTAAGTGCGGGGGGGCGTGTGAGACGCCCTTCGCGCTTCTCGCAGCCGTTAAGACCAGCAGTAGACCCAAGGCCAGAATGCCGACCCAGAACATCCTGGGAACGAATTGGCGGATCATGATCCTCGTCCTTTCTTCGTGACAGTGGCAATCTCCGGAGACCAGTTACGGCGTGCGGGCGGGAACGATACTCGCGCCGGCGCCTTCGTATCGCTTCTCAGCCGAAATTTCCGATATGCAGTCGAGGCCGATGATCGCAACTGCATCGAGCCCCGGACCAACCCGTATTCCACTCCCGCCGCGTCTGCATTTCAACGACAAACCACCAATTGTCGAGCACTTCGAGCACCCGAGCTCTCTGGGAAACTTCAGACCTCGCCCAACGGACCGAATACGGTTCATTCGGCTGAAGTACGCGGCTTGAAGGCGAGGCAAATCTAAATTTGGTTATGCGTATGTCAGTCCAGGGTGCGGCGGAACCAGAAGCCCGAAGTGGTCGAGCTGCCCCAGGCGAAGAAGGGTTTCGTGCTTCTGCCGCGTCGCTGCGTGGTCGGGCCTTCGTTCGGCCGGATGGCGAGGTTCCGCGGCCTGGCCCGCGACTACGAGCGACTGGCGACGACCTTGGAAGTCCTGCATTGCGTCGCCTTCAGCATGCCCATGCTTCACAACGCCGCCGCCGTTCTCGCAGCATGGAGTGCCTAACAGACTCGAAGGACCGTGTGACGGAGGTTCACGCGATCTTTGAGACCCGTGTAAGGGCCGTCGAAGATGCAATGAGAATTGCCAAAACAGCCGACCTGCTCATTCGAAGAGGCGCTCTGTCGGCGGGCTATCCTTGCCGTGGGGATCTCGTCCCTCAACAAATCGAGCAAATGTCGCTCAGCAGGTTTGAGACTCTTTCTCGAGATGGCGTGACGGGCGACTTTCTCCCGGGGTTCCAGGCTCAACCCGAGGCGTCCCCGGAATCCAACGAACCAGGCTGCCTGCCAGACGGGTCACTTCCAGGCAACGTGTGAACCCCCTTCTGCTCGGGAAAGATCTCCGGGATGTAATCGTACAACTGACCGGCGGCTACGAGATGGGGCACAGCGTGCAGGAAGAACCGCGTCAAGACGACAGCGGCTTGGTCCACCTCAGGCGCAAGCTCCGAATCGAGGAGATGGCTGAGCAGGTGGATTTCCTCTGCCGCATCGGCCATGTGGAACACAAACCTCTCCTGGAGGTTGGTGAAGCCGGAGAGATCTTCATCGCCCCACTTCGCCGCGTATAGTTGTGCAAGCAAAGGCCGAAGCCCGGCAGGTTCGTTACTCATCACGCTTCCCCCAACAGGCCGGTCAACCGGCATCGCAAATCGCTGGTCCTTACTGAAAAGATCTTGGGAAAATGGACCCCGCCCGAGAGTCGGGCGAGCGACATTTCCCCTCCGAATCGCCTCTCAAGGCTGTGCCAGGGCCGCCCGCACGTAGATCGGATTGGTGTAGACCCAGCCCCGGTCCTCGCCGTCGAGGGTTAGCCAGCCTTCAACCCGATAGACCCCGGGGGCTTCGATCCTGACTTCCAGCCGATCCCCCGTCGCCTCGGAGACGATCCGGCCGCCTTCCATGAGACGGAGCTTGCAGGGGACGGGGGACCGGACTTCAATGCGGTCCCCGGGCTTGTAGGCGACCTCGTCACCCATCAAGGCGATCGGTTTCTCCTCGGCGATCAGATCGAACCGGAAGCCGGTCGGGTCGCACATCCAGTCGTGAGCGACGTAGGCGCGCCCCCGGCGGAGCGCTTCGCGGAGGGCCGGCTCGGTTGCCTCGGGGGCGAGGAGGTGGGTGCTGACGTTCGCGAACGATCGGTGATAGGGGTCGAGGTCGACCCGGGCCAGGACGTCGCCCGCCGCGCGTCCTCGGGTCATGTCACGGATCCCGGGGCGGAGCTTGGCCGAGACCCGGTGCATCTGGTCGTCGCGGTCCACGTTGGTGCCGACCAGGACGGTCTCAGTGTCGACCATCTTCACGATCAGAACCTGGTTGTGATGGCAGTCGTTCGCCGCGACGCCGGTGAGCCGCTTTGCGCGGGTCTCGCGGTCCCACTTGGCCAGGTAGTCGTCGGGGTAGGTGACCTGGGCGCCGAGGAGTTCGTCGGGATACTGGCGTAGGTCGTCCTCGAAGACTCTGAGCGCCGCGGGGTCGGTGAGCCGCAGGATCAGCGACGCGACGCCGGCGAGGTCCTTCTTGGCGTCGGCGTGGCGGTTGTAGATCTCCATCCCGTCGAGGTCCGCCATGTCGTGGTCGGGCCGCTCCTCGATGTGCGAGAGGAAGGCGAGCCCGCCGTCGAGCCGGACGGCCTCCAGGAGGGCGGAAGGGGGGCCTTCCATCTTGTCGAGGACCGATCTCGTGGGACAGAGGAGGAACCCCCGAGCCTCGGAGCCCGGGACGAAGAGGACCCCGTCGCGAGGTCCTCGCCAACTGTCGAGGAAGAAGTCGCGGGGCGGTCGGTGATGGTCGCTCAGGAAGATCGCGGCGACCCCCGCGAGCTTCGCCTCGGCGAGCATCTCCGCGCGGGTCCCCCCGGTGTGGGCCGAGTCCTCGGCGTGGGCGTGGAAGATCGCCCGGTAGTCGATCAGGCCGGGCGACGGCTCGACCGGCTTCCTCGACGCCCGAATGGCGCGGACGTCATCGTCGGCGGCCTTGAGCCGTTCGGTCGTCATCCGCTCGGCCGGCGAACGCTTCAAGCCCGGCGGAGCAGCCCCACAGGTGACCGTCGCGATGGCAATTACGGTTGCGATCCAGTAGAGACGCTGCGTCGCGTGCATCGCCTGATCCCTCCGAGTCCGCGGGTCCGAGGCCGTCGAGATCGGATCATTACGGGTCGGCGCAAAGGACGTCGCCGACACGGATCGAGTCGAGGCCGTCCCAGATCGTAGCGTTGATCGTGTCCCTGAGGAAGCGACCCAAGGCGGGCGGCCTGGCTGAAGCGTCACCAGCCTGTCCAGGAGAGTAACTCGCCCCGGCCGTTGGGAAGCAAGCCGGGTTGAACCGGTCGGGCGTCACGTTCAGGCGTCGCGGCGGCTGGTGGTTGTCTGGCAAGACAGGCTGCCGTGATTTCCAGATCTTTATAAATCAATTGCGTGGCCGAGGAGGTGGTGCCGCGTTAAGGTGGTCGTTGGGGGTGTTCTATGGATTGGAGGCTCAACGATGTCAGACAACGCCGCCATCGTCCGTCGGTTCGTCGATGAGATCCTGAACCAGGGAGACTGCGACGGGGCCTGTCGGTTTGTGTGTGAGGACTTCGTCCATCTCGCACCGATGCCAGGGCAGGAGCATGGGCTGTCGGGCTTTCAGAAGACGTTGAACGAAGTGCGCGCCGCATTCCCCGACATTTACTGGTCCGTGGAGGAGCAGTTGAGCGACGGCGACCGCGTGGTCAGCCGGTTCGTCTGGACGGGGACGCATGAGGGGGACTTCCTCGGTCTCGCGCCGACCGGCCGCCGGGTGACGGTCTGGGGAATGACCATCGACCGGCTCGTGGACGGGAAGATCAAGGAGACCCGCTTCCTGATGGACGTGCCCGGCCTGATGGCGCAACTCGGAGTGGTTCCGGCCGGGCAGCCCTAACCTTGAAGTCGGCTTTCGGCAGCCTGACCCGCCGATCCCATACGACGATCCCGCCCTTCGCGTCGGCCTGTGGAGGCAGGGTTGACGGCCGGGCCGTTGCGGAGCGACGATTGGCAAAGGGAGCCGCGACGCAATCGGCCGGGTAGGCAAGGGAAGGGTTGGGCCATGTCCGAGGTGGATTACTCGCACCAGATCGCGTTCCCGAAGCTGTCCGAGGCGGAGGTCGAGCACCTGGCCCGGATGGCGGAGACCTGCTCGTTCCAGGACGGCGAGGCCGTCTTCCAGGTCGGGCAGCGGGGCGTGCCGCTCTACGTCGTCGCTTCGGGCGCGATCGCGATCGTGGATGAGTCGCGGGACGAGCCGACGACGATCGTCGTCCACGGGCCGGGCGAGTTCGCCGGGGACGTCTCGCTGCTGACCGACCGGCCGGTGGTCATCTCGGCGTATGCACGCGGGGAGACCCGGGCCTATCGGGTGTCGCAGGAGAACCTGCGGCAGGTCATCCAGGAGGTGCCGGACCTCAGCGACAAGCTGCTGGAGGCGTTCCAGGCCCGGCGGATCATGCTGGAGCGGTCCGGCTTCGTCGGAGTCCGGGTCTTCGGGCATCTCGGCTGCCCGGAGCTGACGCTCATCCGCGAGTTCTTCGACAAGAACAAGGTGCCGCACACCTGGATTGACGTGGACACCCCCGAGGGACGCGCGTCGATGGAGGCGATGGACATCGCCCCGGACCAGCTCCCGTTCGTGGCGTGCAACAAGGGTTCGCGGTCGCCGAAGCCGACGGTCGCGCGAATCGCCGAGTGCATCGGCCTGAAGCGGCCGATCCGGACCGAGCCGTTCGACTTCGTGATCGTCGGCGCGGGTCCGGCCGGGCTGGCGGCGGCCGTCTACGGGGCCACCGAGGGGTTGTCGACCCTGGTCCTCGACCGATTCGGGCCGGGCGGACAGGCGGGGACCAGCTCGCGGATCGAGAACTACATGGGCTTTCCCGCCGGGCTGAGCGGGGCGGACCTCGCCAATCGCGGCTACCTGCAGGCCCTGAAGTTCGGGGCCGAACTGGTCGCGCCGGTCGAGGTCAAATCCATGACCCAGGAGGACAAGATCCACCGGCTCGAACTCGACGACGGCCAGATCGTCCGCGCCCGGACGGTCCTGATCGCCACCGGGGCGAGCTACCAGCGCCTTCCCGTCGAGGGCTGCGAACGGTGGGATGGGGCGGGGATCTATTATTCGTGCACCTCGGTCCACGCCCGGACGTGCCGCGACGGCCGCGCCGTGGTGATCGGCGGCGGGAACTCGGCGGGCCAGGCGGTGATGTTCCTGGCCGACCACACGGCCGGGGCCGTCCTCCTGCTCCGCGGCGGCGACATGCGCAAGAGCATGTCGGACTACCTCGCCCGGCGGATCGAGCGGCACGAGAAGATCGAGGTGATCTACCACGCCGAGGTCCAGGCGGTCGAGGGGAACGGCCGGCTCGAAGGCCTCCAGGTTCGCAGCACTCGCGGCGGCGAAGGGCGAAAGATCGATTGCTCGGCGGTCTTCGTCTTCATCGGCGCGCAGCCGAGGACGGACTGGCTCCCGCCGAGTATCGCCGTCGACTCGAAGGGGTTCATCCTCACCGGGGCCGACGCGGCGCACTCGGGCCGGTGGCCGCTGGAGCACCGCGAGCCCTGCACGGTCGAGACCACGTGCCCCGGCGTCTTCGCCGCGGGAGACGTCCGGAGCAACACGACGAAACGCGTCGCCTTCGCTGTGGGCGACGGGGCGCTTTCGGTCGCCTGCGCCCACGTCGTCCTCGCCGAACTCTGATCGAACGGGAGGGCTCCGGGCTCAGGATCGGCTTCCTGCCTCGTCGGGCCTCATCGATGCTTCTCGAAGGGGATCGTGGCCGATTCGCCGTCGACGGTGACGGTCAGATCGCCGAAGAGCTGATCCATGGCGTAGAGGCCGGGGGTGGAGGCGAACAGGGCGGCACCGGAGGGGTCCTTGGCGTCGGCCTGGAGTTTGAGAGGGACGTCGGCCGGCGCATCCTGGCCCGGCAGTTTGAGCCGGAGCGATGCGTCGGAAGGAGGCGGCGACAGGGGGGTCGCCTTGTCGGGGCCGAGGAAGTAGACGACCATCGTGGCGTCGGCCTTGGCGGTCGCCTTGGGGAGCGGCCTGGAAAGGATCTCGCCGAACCCCTTGTCCTTCGGCAGAGGGACGAGCAGGCCGTCGTGCGGGCCGAGACTGTCGGCGACGTAACCGGCCGGCGGTGGGCCGGTTTCGCTGCAGCCGGCGGCGAGCAAGAGGGCGGCGAGCCAGACGATCCGTGGCGGGCTGAATGAGTTTCGCATAGCGTCGCTCCGTGGGGGCGCGAAGTCCCCTCGGCGGCGTGGAACCGCCGGGGGACGCGGAAGGTCGGGATCTTCGCGGCGATCAATAGGCGTCGGAGCTGACGACCTCGCCGCCGGCGCGGGTGCCGATCGCCCGCCAGGTTTCGACGGCGACCGAGTTCTTGATGAACTTGCACGAGCCGTCGCCCAGCAGGATGTTCGCGCCGCCGGGGTGGGCGCTCCGGGCCGAGATGATGCCGTGCTCGCCGGGGGTGTCCATGGTGGAGCTGAACTGGCCGCAGTCCATCCCCTGCCAGTTGGGAGGGGCGACGTGGTTGTACATCGTCGAGGCGTACCAGGCGAACGGCCAGCCGTTGGAGAAGTCCGAGCCCGGCAGCCAGCGTCCCTGGGCGTTGAAGTTGAAGGAGTCGATCCGGCGCGCGTTGAGGCAGTCCCCGAAGATGTCATCGCGGTCGGGGACGCCCGAGGCCCGGGCCACGCGGGTCACCGTGTCGGAGGCCGTCGGGAGCTGGGTGGCGACGGTGAAGCCGCTCCCCTTGGTCCGCTCGGCGAAGGCCGCCGTGTTGCTCATGCCGTCGGTGAACTGGGCCACGCTGATGCCGGGGCCGATGGTGAACGCTCCGTTGCCGCCCGATGCCGCGGTGATCGTCGTCTGCGTTGTGTTCGAGTCCGCACCGGCGACGGGGAGCGATCCGCCGAAGTTGTACCGGTAGTTGTTCTCGCTGACCCCGCCCGCCGAGGAGTTCGGGTCGGAGGGGCAGAGGAACGTGCTCTGAGCGATGGCGAACGAGGTGTAGTTCGGCGAGGCGATCACCGCGCGGCCGCCGGTCGTCAGCCGGGCCTGGTTCGGCCCCATGAAGTTCATCGCGTTGTACGCCGCGGTTTGCTCCATGTAGTTCAGGATGTGGCAGTGGACCGAGAAGTAGCCCGTCCACCCGGCCGTCAGCGTGGGATAGCTCGAATAGCTGGTGGAAACCGTGGTCCCCGAGAGGAGGTCGGGCGTCATACGGCCCGGCGGGAAGACGTTGTGAGTGCTCAGGTAGTTGTGGAGACCCAGGCCGATCTGCTTCATGTTGTTCGTACACTGGATCCGGCGGGCGGCCTCGCGGGCCGACTGGACGGCTGGGAGCAAAAGAGCGATGAGAACGGCGATGATCGCAATCACCACCAGCAGCTCGATCAGCGTAAACGCGTACCGAGCGCGGACCGGACGTCTTCCGTACATGATTGAAAACTCGTAATGAATTGCGGGCTGGGAGGAATTGCGGCGCGTCAATGGCAAGGACAGGGGCCGCTCTGAGCGCCGATCGTTCGATCGCGGGTCGGCACTGGCCGCGGAGTAAGGACTCGCCGCCAGTATCAGATTAATCCGGAATCGTGAAGAAGATGCGGAGCCGAGGCGAAGATCGACGGCGATTCGTCCGGCGGATGAGAGAGGAGAACGCCGGTACGATAGGTGCATTAAACCATGAGTATCTTACCCGTTTTCTTGTTGATTTCCAAGGCGGCGGTTCATTTTCGGATCTCACGCACGTGAATCTCGCTGTTGGAACAGGTTTGCGGCTCAGGCGGGAAAACTTGACCGGCGTCACTTCGCATTTGAGGCGAGGTCGCACTTCTTTAAGGTGGGCAAATGGATAAAAGATTCCATCCAGCGCAGGCTGCCCTCGCTGCGGGCGACGCCGCGGATTTGGCCTCGTTGCTCGCGGCGGATCCCGGGTTGGCGGCGGCGATCTCCTCCGCGAACGACCATCCGACGCTTCTGCAGTGCCTTGTCCTCTCGATGCCGCCCGTCGATCGTCTGGAGGCCATGATCGACCTCCTGGCCGATCATGGCGCAGAGCTGACCGACCCGCTGATCGCGGCCTGCGGATGCAACAACGAGCGGGCTGTGGCGAAGCTGCTCGACCGGGGAGCCCGCATCGAGGGGAACGGCCGCTGGTCCCCCCTGGAGGAGGCCTTGTACTTCGGGCAGGAGGCGACTCTCTCGCTTTTGCTTCAGCGAGGGGCGGCGGCCGACAACCTCCGCAAGGCGGCCGGAGTCGGAGACCTGGAAAAGGTGGCCGGCTACTTCGATGAGCAGGGCGAGTTGACGACGGCCTGCGGCGAGATCGCCTGGCCGTTCGACCGGATGCCGATCCCGCCGGATTCGCGACGGGATCGCCGACACATCCTGGGGAACGCCCTCAACTATGCGGCGTCGTGGGGGCGTGTGGACGTGGCGAAGTTCTTGCTGGATCAGGGGGCTGAGGTCAACCTCATCCCGGCAGGCTTCGACTACGCGGGAACGGCTCTCCACTACGCCGCCCATCAGGGCCGTCGAGAGATGGTCGACATCCTGCTGAAGCGCGGGGCCGATCCCGGCGTGCGAGACACCAAGATCCACGCCCTGGCGGAAGATTGGGCCGACCACTTCGGACACGCCGAACTCGCCGACCATCTTCGGCACGTCCGGCTGAACACCGAATGAACCGTCCGTCCGGGCGCGAGGTCAGGCCCCGCAGCCCGGTGGACGGTTCAACGCCTGGCCGCGCGCTCAAAGGCTGTCTGAGCTGACGATCTCGCCGCCGGACTTGGTCGCGATCGCCCACCAGGTCGGGCTGCTGACGCTGTTCTTGATGAACTTCACCGAGCCGTCCAGGAAGCCGGCGTTCACGCCCCCGGAGTGATAGGAGCTGGCGCCGACGACCGTGTTGTCGGTGTTGTTGGTGTCGCCCGTTCCCCACCAGCAGGCGTTCTGGTTGGGGGGCATGATGTGGGAATAAGAGCCCCCCTTGCCGCAGCTCATGAGCAGCCAGTCGATCCCCTTCTGGGAGTAGGCGATCTTGGTGCTCGCCTGGCAGGCCTGCTGATACTGGAGCGGCGTCTTCCCGGGAAGCTCGGCGAAGCCGATGTAATAGACCTGGTCGGTCCCGTTTCGGGTCGTTCCGGCGTTCCGGCCCTTGACCCACTCGCTGAACACTACGGTGTTGGAGGTCCCATCGGTGATCGAGGCGAGCGTCACCGGCATGTTCTCCGGGGCCTGATTCATCTTGTAAGCGGGGCCGTCGAGCGGGCCGGTCGTGCTGCTCCCGGGGGTCGTCCGGGTGACGCCCAGGCAGTTGGGGTAGTTCGTGTCCCCGGTCGGCGAGCCGGGGTCGTTGGGATCCGACGGGCACCGGAACGCACTCACCTGGGTGTTGTGGATCGTCGTATTCGGGGCCGACTGCGCCGTGTAGGACTGATTCAACGCGTTGTAGATCTGCGCCTGCTCGACGAAGGGGAGGAGACGGATCTTGAAGGAGAAGTCGTTGCCCTGACCGTTGACGATGTTGTTGGCCGTCGGCGGAATGCAGCCATTCGCGCTCTCATAATTCATGGTGGCCAGGCCGAGTTGCTTCAGGTTGTTGACGCACTGGGCCCGCCGCGCCGCCTCCCGCGCCGCCTGGACCGCCGGGAGCAGGAGCGCGATCAACACCGCGATGATGGCGATAACCACCAGCAATTCGATCAGCGTGAAACCGAGTCGATTTCGCGATTGCATGAGGACCTCCGATCCTGGATAGAGAGGGGCGCCTGGGCGCATCCGACCCCTGACGTGGGTAGGCTCCAGAGCCTTCAGCCCAACAAGGCGCGAGGCCTGCTGGGCGGCTCGACGCCCGGACTTTCCGAATGGACCCGACCGAGGATGTGAATAGACGTCTCGAGCCGCCGATCAAAGGGACTCGGTGCGTCGAGTTTACGAGGAGATGTTCATTAACGGTTCTTATATAAGAACTGAGGCCGATGATCAAGGATCATTCAGAAATGAGGGGGCTCCGAGCTGCGGCCGTTGGTGCACCGCTGCGGAGGATGCGACGATCCATGGGCGATCTCGGGCGTCCACGGTTCCTCGATCTCGTCGAACGACCTTGAAACCGTTGCGGGGCGATTTATCATAAGACCCGTGGGGACGACCCCACGGTTTCGTGGGGCATTCTCACGCAAATCTCGATTTCGGCGGGGACGACCCCGTAGTCACTTCTCCAAGGAGAGAAGGCTATGGCCTGGGTCGTCTTGTTCGTTGCCGGCCTGCTCGAAGTCGGTTGGGCGGTCTGTCTGAAATCCTCCAGGGGATTCACCGTCTTCTGGCCGAGCCTGGGCTTCGCGGCGTTCATGTTCGCCAGCGTTTATCTGCTGGGCGTGTCGCTCAAATCCCTCCCCCTCGGGACGGCCTATACGGTCTGGACGGGGATCGGGGCAGTCGGGTCCGTGGTGGTCGGCGTTTTGATGTTCGGCGAGTCTGGCGATCCTCGCCGGCTGGCGTGCGTCGGGATGGTCGTGGCGGGAATCGTGGGGCTCAAGTTCCTCTCGCCGCACTGAATCAGTATAAAAGGGGTGTTCCCTGACGGTCGCCCTCCCTCAACCTACGAACCAAGGCTCATGAACACGCTCAACTTCCTGCTCAAGAACTACAAGAACTTCAACGCCCGAGCCCTGAAAGACGCGACGCTCGCTTACTGGAAGCACGTCGACGGGGGCGGCAAGATGTTCTGGGCGGTGGCCGGGGCGATGTCGTCGGCCCAGCTAGGGATCACGCTTGCGCCGGCGATCCGGGCGGGGCTCATCCACGGGCTTTCCGTCACCGGGGCCAACCTGGAAGAGTCGCTGTTCCGGCTGGTCGCCCACGACAGCTACAAGGACTTTCCGGACTACCGCTACTTCACCAAGGCAGACGACACCAAGATCCTCGACGACCGAATGAGGCGCGTCACCGATACGAGCATCCCCGAGGACGAGGCCTTCCGCGCGGTTGAGAAGTTCGTCGTGCCGATGTGGAAGAAGGCCATGGCCAGCGGCGACCGCAAGTTCTGGCACGAGTACTTCTACGACCTCGTGCTGACCATCGGCGACGACCTGTACGAAGGCGACCCCGAGGAATGCTGGCTGCTCGCCGCCGCCAAGGCGCGGCTGCCGATCGTCGTCCCCGGCTACGAGGACTCCACCTTCGGCAACATCTTCGCCTCGCACGTGAAGTTCGGCGACTTCAGCGCGAACATCGCCAAGTCGGGCATCGAGTACATGGTCGACTTCTACGACCGCTACCGCGAACTGTCGAAGGGGAAGGGCGTCGGCTTCTTCCAGATCGGCGGCGGCATCGCGGGCGACTTCCCGATCTGCGTCGTCCCCTCGATCAAGTACGACCTGGAAGAAGACGCCAAGCCCTGGAGCTACTTCTGCCAGATCTCGGACTCCACCACGTCCTACGGCTCGTACTCGGGCGCGACCCCGAACGAGAAGATCACCTGGGACAAGCTGACCCAGGACACGCCGATGTTCGTCGTCGAATCCGACGCCACCATCGTCGCCCCCCTGATGCTCTCCGCCCTCCTGGAATGCAAGGCCGATCCCAAGGAGGCTAACCGCATCATCAAGGAAGCGACCGCAGCCAAGAAGCCGGCCTCCAAGAAGTCGGCGGGCAAGAAAGCGACCGCCAAGAAGGCGACCGTCAAGAGTTGAAATCCCGACGCTCCTGGAGCCAGCAGGCCGGCCTGCTGGCTCCAGGCGACGGGTGATCCTCCGCGGAAGGTTGCGGTGGGCTTGCTTCGCGGGCATACTCGGCTCGTCGGAGGAAGGCCCCCGGTCAGTCGCAACCCTCTCCAGCGGCGGTCGAACCCATGAGCATTCGCGGCAACTTCGGACGACGCGTCCTCGTCCTCTGTTTACTCACGCTCTCGATCTCCGCCGTCCGCGCAGGGGACGGCTCCTATGACGTCGTGATCGTCGGCGGCACGCCGGGCGGGATCATGGCGGGGGTGGCGGCGGCGAGGGCAGGGAAGTCGGCGGCGATCCTGGAGCGGGGGGCGCACATCGGCGGGCTGCCGGCGAACGGGCTGGGGGCCACCGACATCGGCACCCGGGGAGCCACCGGCGGCCTCTTCCTGGAGTTCGTCGGTCGGGTCAAGCGGCACTACGTCGAGACCTACAGGGCCGACTCGCCCCAGGCCCGCGACTGCTCCGACGGCTACCACTTCGAGCCCCGCGTCGCCGAGCAGGTGTTCGAATCGCTCCTGGCTGAGCGCAAGGATCGTCTCACCGTCCTGCGCCGGCGGCAGTTCGACGGTGAGCCCGAGAACGTCGACCTCCAGAACGGGCGGCTGGTCGCGATCCGCGTCCGCGACCGTGACTCGGGGGCCGTCGAGACCTATCGCGCCAAGGTCTTCATCGACGCGACCTATGAGGGAGACCTCGCCGGGGCGGCCGGCTGCGAGTTCCGCGCCGGTCGCGAGGGCCGCGAGGAGTTCGGCGAGGCGATGGCCGGCCGGATCTACAAGCCCTGGGGAGGCACCCCGGCCGCCGGCTCGACCGGCCAGGCCGACAACGCCATCCAGGCGTTTAACTACCGTCTCACCCTGACGAAGAACCCCGACGATCGCGCCGTCGTCGAGAAGCCGGCCAACTACAACCGCGACGAGTTCCTCTCGCTGGCCGACGACATCCGCGAGAACCGCACCACCGCGCCGGCCGACGGCAAGGGGCCGAAGCCGACGGCCCTGGCCTGGAATGCCATCGGCCGGGTGGTCAACCCGGTGGCCATCCCCAATGGCAAGGTCGACGCCAACAACCAGCACTGGAACTTTCTCTCGACCGACCTCCCCGAGGAGAACTGGCCCTGGCCGACTTCGGGTTGGGACTGGCGCGACCGCTTCGCCGCACGTTTGCGCGACTACACGCTGGGGCTGCTCTACTTCGCCCAGAACGACCCCTCGCTCCCCGAGGACTTCCGCGCCCGATGCCGCGAGTGGGCCCCGGCGAAGTCGGAGTTCGCCGACAACGGCAACTTCCCACGCCAGGTTTACGTCCGCGAGGGGAGGCGGATCGTCGGGGAGTACTGGTTCACCGCCAAGGACGCGATCCCGACGAAACCTAATGGCCGTCCGCCGATTCACGAGAACAGCATCACCGCCAGCCACTACGCGCTCGATTCGCACGCCGTCCGCAAGCGCGAGCCGGGCCGGGCCCACCTCGACGGCTTCTTCAGCTCCCCCAGCAAGCCGTACACGGTCCCTTACGGCGTGATCGTCCCGAAGACGGTCGACGGCCTGCTGACGCCGGTGCCGGTCTCCGGGACGCACGTCGGCTTCAGCACCCTCCGGATGGAGCCCTGCTGGATGGCCCTGGGCGAAGCCGCCGGCGAGGCCGCGGCGCTGGCCGTTGAGGCCGACGTCGCCCCGCGAAAGGTGCCGTACTCCGCGCTTCGCGATCGGCTGCTGAAAAATGGAGCCGTGCTCATGTACTTCCAGGACATGAAGCCCGGCGATCCGCATTTCGCGGCCGTCCAGGCGCTCGCCCTGCAAGGCTGGCTCGACGCCGACTCCTGGCTCGCCCGGCCCAACGAGAAGCCCTCAGCGGACGAGTTGAAGCGGTGGTGGGAGCTTTTCGGCGTCGGCGGAAACGTTCCCCTGGAGATCCGCGCCGCGACCCGGGCGGAGGCTCTGGACGAATTCCTGAAGGCCGTCACCACGCGATCGCCAGTCTCCCCGTCACGCCCTTGACCTGATAGCAACGGCCGAAGCGCTCGGGTCCCTTCTCGAAAGGGATCCGGTTCTTCATCCACGGGTATATGCCGTTGAGGTAGACGCGGATATTTTCCTCGCGGGCGTCGGCGTCGGGGTAGAAGATCACTGAGGCGTCGGCGAGGCCGTCGACTTCCAGGCGGCGGGTCACGCCGCGCTCGTTGGAGTGCAGCTCATTGAAGCCGACGCGGCCGCCGGCCGGCTGGTCGACGAAGACGCGGCATTCGCGATGCCATCCCCTGGGCATCTGGTAGGTCGAACGACCTTCGTTGAGGATCGTTTCGAGGCCGAGAAGGAGTGGTGCGCCCTGGGGAAACCTCAGGCGTTGCTCGACCGTCGTGTCGGGGGTGTAACCGGAGAGGAAATAACCGTTCTTGCTCCGGGCGACGCAGACGACCGGACTGCGCTGGGAGGGCCGCAGCTTCGCCTGGTCGAACGTGTAGCCGAATTCGCGCAGGGCCGCTCGCATCAGCATGCCGCCGTCGAGGTACTTGTCGGGATCGTCGGGCCTGAGGAGTCGGCCGCCGGTGTAGCGGTTGGAGTGCGTTCCGCGGGCGTAGACGATCTTGCCGCCTTTCCACTCGGGTTGAGCCGTAGCCACGATCAGATCGCGCCAGCGGCCGTCCCCTTTCAGCGAGGCCAGCATGCGCGTCGACTCGTCGCCGCGGCCCTTCGCGACCGATTCCACCCCGCCGCCGTTGACCAGAGCGTCGTGACGGATTCGGGTGGGGTAGTGCGCCTGCTTCAACTCGTCGCCGTGAAGGAGGTCGGTCTCGACGTCGAATTCGCCGTCGATTGGCTCAGCGACCGCCAGGCCGGCGGCTTCCAGGAATGCTGGACTCGCGTGGCGGAGCGGACCGTAGACCATCGCCTGGCCTCCACCCTGGACGTCTTGGAGGAGGTGGGTTTCGAACGCGGAACCCGGCTCGGGGACGGTCGTGACGAGCACGCAGCCGCGGAAGAGGTCCGACTTCTTGGCGATCGCGTCCAGAAAGCCGGTCGTGGAGACGACGGTGTTCAGCGGGAACCCGGCGTTGATCGCCTGGCGGATGGTCCAGTCGCCCGCGAAGACCTCGGGCAAGCGGCCGGGCGAATTCTGCGCGGCGTCGTGGTAAGCGTCCCAGGGGTAGACCCAGACGAACGGGCCGGGCGCGTCGGGGGCGTCGCGACGACCCTCGAGGATGCGAGGGATCACCTCGTTGGGGACGCGGTCGGGCATATTGCCGAAGGAATCGTCGACGGTCAGGATGTTGAGGTGCGAGGGGGGAACGACGCGGCCCTCGTGATCGACTCGCGTGCAGGCCGACGGCAGGTAGACGTCGTGGGGCTCGCGGCCGTAGCGGTCGATCCAGGGGCTGTTGATCCACCAGGGGTCGTGCGTGTAGAAGCGGAACAGGTAATCCTCGGCGGGCAACTCGGCCATCCGCGAGAGAAAGCCGGCCAACTCCAGCCCGAAGTCGCCGTCGAGCGCGGCCCAGGGCGAGTTGGGGGGCGGCAGGATGTTGTACCCGCCGGTGTAGATCGCCCGCAGGTCGACGCCGTCCTTAGCCAGGTCGATCCCCGTCGCCAGGTTCGTGCCCCGAGTCTCGATGCGGAGGCTTGGGCATTCGCGACGAAAACCCTCCCAGAACTCCTTGATGCGTGCGCGGGTCTCGGTGAGCTTATCCACGCGAAAACTCTTGCCGTCGAAGACGGCTCCGGTCGACGACCAGGGCTCCAGCCCGAACCCCAACCCGTTGGAGAACCAGAGGTAGTCGTATCCCATATCGGTCAAGAACCGTTGGGCCTGGCGGCCGAGGAACACGCCGAACGGCGTCCCCTCAGGAATTCCCTGGGGGAATCCGGCGTAAGACGAGGAATCCGCGTGCAACACGGCGTAGCAGCAGACGAAACTCTTCGCCCCCATCGTCGCCGACATGCAGATTTCAGGATGTTTTTTGTATTTGAAGTCGGAGCGGGCGAACTCGGGGCCGGGGTCGAACGTCGCCCCCACCCGTACGGGCTTGCCGGTCGCCCGGCGGCCCTCGTCCTTCAGGGCGGCGACGATGGACCGCAGGTCTCCCAGCGTGTACTCGGGCGGGTTCTCCATGTAGAGGAACGCCCGGTCGTGGATTGACAGCGGGGCGTCCGGATCCGAGCCCACGGCGCGACCGGAATTCGGATTGCCCAGGTATCGACCCCACTCCAATCGTTGGGAGGGCTCGCCGGTGTATTCCAGGATCTCCGAGCCGTCGGCCGTCCACATCATGATCGAGACCTGGTCGGCCCGGCGGAGCAGGGGTGCCCACTGGGTGAAGACTTGACGGCAGACGGCGCGGATGGCGTCCGGTTCGTTCTTTTTGAACGGCTTGAGGCTCATCTCCAGCGTGATGTTCTTGAAGCGCGGACCATCGGCCATGGCTTCGGCGCCCGGCCCCAGGCTGGAGTCCTGGGGGATCTGCCCGATGAACGACCCACACAAAACGACCGTCGTGGTCCAGAGCGTCATGGCGTCGATCCTCGATCGGGCCGGGGGTGAAGGCCGGCCGATTGCCGCCATTCTGCGCGTCTGGACCTGAGAAGTCGACCAACAGCCGGCACTCAGCGGGCCGGGATGGTGAAATCGTGCGCGTCCACGACTGATCCGTCGAGCCGCTTGATCTCGGCGGTGAGTTGGGGAGGGGATCTGCGGGCGGTCAGCAGCAGGTAGACCCCCCCCTTGTCGAGGTACTTCGAGCCGGGCTCCGGCTTGGAGTCGTCTTTGTTGCGCAGGGAGACGTTGTAATACGTTCCTCCCTGGATCTCGGAACGCTGAGCGAAGTAGCCGAAGCCGGTCACGGCCGTGGTGCCGAGGCCCATGAGCCGGCCCCACTCGCCGTCGGCCTGGCCCATCAGGCGGGAGTTCCGCTCGTTGTGCAGGGTGACGACGAACCGGCCGGAGGCGTTCTTCATCTGGCTTCGATACCAGGCGAGGATCTCCGAGTCGGCGTCGATCGGCCGGCAAGCCTGCCAGGTCGTCCCCATGTCGCCGATGTGATTGACGTCGAGTCCGATCAGACGGAGCTTGAAATCGTCGACGTCGAACCGCCACGTCCGGCCGTCGTCGGGGAGGGCGAAGAACGACCGGAAGGCGGACGCTTCCAGGTCGTACACAGGCTCCGCCGGCGGCTTGTCGCCACGGACGCGGTACTCCTTGTCGTGGTTGCCCAGGACGGGGAGGAAGGGCGTCGATCGGAAGAGGGCGGGGTAGGCGTCGATCAACTGTTCATAGGCGACGACGCGGGTCCTGGCAGCGTTCTTCTTCGCCGGATGAAGCCCTGGGATGTTGTCGCCGCCGGTCGTCAGCAGGTGGACGTCGTCCTTGATGAGCGCGGCGAGGTCCGGCTTCTGCTGCCAGTCGGCGACGACCGCCACGCGGAGGACCTCCGTCGGATAGCCCTTGAAGGTCGCCTCAGCCGATCTGTCCGCGCCCGTGGCGACGCTGTAGTGGTAGGCCGCGTCTCGCCGAGGAATCGGAATCTCGACGTGATGCAACGTCCGCGAGCCCTCGACGCGGACCTCGGCCATGTCGTCGGACGACGTCCCGTAACGAACCAGGGACGGCCCCGGCTCGGGCGACGTCCAGTTCACGACGATGTGCGATGGATCGTTGGAGCGGTGCGTCAGCCAGACGCGGGTGATCGCCTGGGACGGCGCTTCGGCCCACGCCGTCAAGGAGCCGAAGATCAGCGCCCCGGCGAGAAGCGGCGTTTTGTATGCGAGTTTGATCATGTCGTTCGCATGCCCTGATTTATAGGGTGCCTTGCCCACGCTTGTCGTGGGCATGCGAGGGGTGACGGCCGTGGCGTCCACCACGCCGGTCCATGGCCACGCAGGTAGGCGTTCCGCGATGGGCTCAGCGAGCGGCGGCGGCGGCTCTTGCGCGGGGAGGGGCGATGGTCTTCTCGGTTTCGAGGCCCTTGTCGCCCTGGTCCTTCATCCAGGCGTCGACCTTGCCGCGGAGTTCGGCGAGCCGATCGGCCTGCGCGGGGTCGGCGGCGAGGTTGTGAAGTTCGGAGGGGTCGGAGCGGAGGTCGTACAACTCCTCGGCGGGGCGGTGGTGGTAGCGGGCGACGGTCGCTGCGGCCTTGGGGTCGTTCTCGGCGGCTCGCTTCCACGAGTCCCAGAACGTCTTGCCGTCGATGGCCACGCCCTTGTCGATGTGGGTGTGGTGCTCCGCGTCGGGGTCGAGGTTGCGGAGGTACTTCCAGTCGCGGGTGCGGACGCCCCGGATCGGGTAGTTGTTCATGATCCCGTCGGCGCTATGGGTCAGGTAGACCTCGTCGCGAAGGCGGTCGGCCTTCCCCTCCAGGACGCCCAGGAACGACCTCCCGCTGAGAGACCCCGGAGGTGTGCCGCCCGCGGCTTCCACGCAGGTCGGGAGGAAGTCGATCCAGCTGACGATCGCGTCGGAGCGGCTCCCCGGCTTGATCTTCCCGGGCCAGGCGACGACGAGGGGCGTCCGCATGCCGGCGTCGTAGCAGTTCCACTTGCCGAACGGCAACTGGGCCCCGTGATCGGCCGAGAAGAGGAAGAGGGTGTCCGGCTTGAGGTGCTTCTTCATCGCGTCGTAGACCATGCCCAGGTCGCGGTCGGCGTTGGAGACGGCGGCGTCGTAGCGGGAGAGCGCGGCGCGGGTTTCGGGCGTCTCGATCTGGTTGGCTGGGACCTCGACGGCGTCGGGCGAGACGTTCGACTCCTTCGGCCAGGGGACGTGCGACCAATTTGTGCCGACGAGCAGGCAGAGGGGCTTGTCCGACTTCCGGGCCGCCAGCCAGTCGACGGCCGCCTGGATGCAGGTGTCCTCGTGATACTTGAAGTGGCTGACGTGGTCGAAGCCGTATTCGGTGACCTGGGCGTAGTGAGCCGTCTTGCCGATCGCCGCCGTCTCGTAGCCGAGTTCCTTGAAGTAGGCGGGCCAGCGCTTGATGTCGGCCTTCGGCCTGGCGTGGTTGATCATCGACCCGTTGCGCATCGGGTCCAGGCCGGTGAGCAGGGCGGCGCGGCTGGGGGCGCAGCTCGGCGAGGCGACGAAGGCGTAGGAGAAGGTCATGCCGTCGGCCGCGACCCGGTCCATGTTGGGCGTTGGCACGTCCTTGCCGCCGTAGATCGACGCCGATCTCCAGTCCATGTCGTCGATCAGAAAGACGACGACGTCAGGCCGGTCGGCGGCGGTCGCGCGACCGCCGGTCAGGCTCAGGATCGCGGCGGTCAGGAACAGGAGGGTGCGGGCGGGGCGTCTCATGGAGATGCGGACTCCTCGGGAGGGGACGGCGGCAGACTCCGGATTCCTTCAGTGTAGCGTTCTGAAGGTCCGCCGACACGGCCTCGGCAGGCCGTGAAGGCTCGGGAATCCGCGGGTCGCCGGAAAACTGGGGTTGAACGAGGGGAGTGTCCTGGTATAGTCACACACGAGACGATAGAGCCAGACCGCGCTTCCAGCTCTTTCGCATCATGGCGGCTCGGGCTGCGGCCCGGCGACAACAGGAGTGGACAACGCCTCAACTGGATGAGGGCGCCATGGATCGACGCATCCTCGTTGTGGAAGACAGCGAGCTTTACTGCCAGCAGCTCGAACAAATCCTGTCCGGTCCGGGTCGCGAAGTGACCATCGTTCACGACGCCACCGCGGCCCTTGAGCTGCTCGTCGAAAAGCCGTTTTCTCTGGTCGTCACCGACGTCATGCTTCCCGGCGTCGACGGCATCGACCTGATTCGTGAGATCCGAGCGCGCGACTTGCCGGTGACGGTCATCGTCATCGCCGGCGAGCCCAGCCTGGAGATGGCCGTCGAGTCCATCCGCCTCGGCGCGTACGATTTCGTGGTCAAGCCGATCGACCCCGAACTGTTCCAGCACCAGGTTGAGAAGGCGCTCAAGGATCGGACGCTGGTCGACGAGATCGCCGCGCTCAATACGCGGCTGCGGCGTCGGTTCGCCTATCACAATTTGCTGGGCCGTAGCCGGCGGATGGCCGACGTCTTCGCCAAGGTGGAGCGGGTGGGCTCATCCCCATGCACGGTGCTGATCACCGGCGAGACCGGGACGGGCAAGGAGTTGGTGGCTTCGGCGATCCACCACAGTGACGTTAAGCGTCGCGGCGGCCCGCTCCGGATCGTGAATTGCGCCGCACTGCCGGAACATTTGCTGGAAAGCGAGTTGTTCGGCCACGAGAAAGGGGCTTTCACCGGGGCCGACCGCCTCCAGATCGGTCGGTTCGAGGCCGCGGCTGGTGGGACGCTCTTTCTCGACGAGATCGGCGAGATGCCGATCGGCATGCAGGCCAAGCTCCTCCGTGTGCTCCAGGACGGCCGCTTCGAGCGCGTCGGCGGGTTGGAGCCGATCCAGGCCGATTGCCGTGTCCTGGCCGCGACGAACGTGAATCTCGCCGAGGCCGTGGCGCAGGGGAAGTTCCGCAGCGACCTCTTTTATCGACTCAACGTCGTCTCGATCGAGGTTCCGCCGCTCCGCGACCGGCGCGACGATGTGCCGCTGCTGGTCCACCACTTCCTCCACAAGATGGAAGAGCGCGGGCTGCCGACCAAGTCGATGTCGCGAGCCACGCTCTCGCAACTTCTCCGCTACGACTGGCCGGGGAACGTCCGCGAGTTGGAGCACGTCATCGAACTGATGGTCCTGACCACCCCCGGGGCGACCATCGAGCCCGACAACCTCCCGCCTGAGATCGTCCCTCGCGGCGACGAGCCGTTCAGCCTGGACTTCGACCACTTCCGTCCGCTCCAGGAACTCACCGACGACCTGACCCAGCGGATCGAAAAGGCGTATCTGGCCCGCGTGCTGGAGAAGTACCGCGGCCGGATCGACCAGTGCGCCGCACACTGCGGCCTCTCACGGCGCAGCATCTCCGAGAAGCTCCGCCGCTACCAGATCGACAAGGCCGACTTCAAACCCGCCAACCGCCGCACGCGCAAGGCCTCAACGAGCCGTTCTGCTTACGCCGCATCGTTCGACGTGGCGTAAGGCCGGCTCAGCGCGATCGGCCTGGAACCGAGTCGAAGCGGACGACTGGACGTTCCTGGAGCGCCAGCCGTTCGTAGGGGCACCC
>NZ_JAALCR010000053.1 GCF_011065895.1 Paludisphaera rhizosphaerae
GAGGGGAGAGGGGACAATCAGGTCAGCCTGGCATAGGGGGCGAAACTCACAGAAGCGTGGACATGCCATCGGCGGCGGGCGTGTGGCGATGTCGACGATGTTTCAACGATCACCTCAGTCATCAGCCTCCCAGCACTTTCGAAGATGTCCACGTCGAAAGTCTCCCTCCCCGGGCGCGTCATCGGGCGAGCAACCTCGCCGATCCATGGCTCCGCAAGCGTGGCTATGTCGCCCTCAAGGCTGGTATTCTCATCGATGGGAACTCTGTCCCGACCGGATCGGTCCGACACGAGGAGCCGCGCCATGAGACGGGTTGCACGCGCGATCGGGAACCTGCTGATCCTGGCGGCGGGCCTCTTGGGTGCGGGCTGTGTCGCGGAAGGACCGACGTCCGCCCAGGCCGACACGCCGCTGACTGCCGTCTCGAAGCGCCAGGCCTACGTCTACGCATCAACGCCCGACGGCCTCTTCCGAGCTTCGGTCGCAGCGAAGCGCTGGGAGCGGCTGAAGACGCCTCCGGAGATGCCGCTGAATGGGACGTTCGCCAGACAGCCCGCACTCTCGCCGCTGATCATCTACGTGGCCCTGCGTTCGCGGTTCGGCCCGGAGCCCCGTCCAGGATTGCGGTACGGGCTCTACCTCTCAAAGGACGACGGCGTCAGCTGGGAACTCGTGTCCGATCGCGACGACTTCGGCGACGTCTTGCACCATCCCAGCGGTGCGCTCTTCGCCGTGACGGGTTCCGACGGCGTCAACGCGGGGAGCCATCTCCTCCGTTCGCCCGACATGGGCAAGACCTGGCGCGACATCACGGGGACGGCCTTCGGGCAGTTCATGGCGATCCAGCCCGATCATGTTCATCCGAACCTGGTCCGCATCTACGCCTGGGCGATCCGCGACTATCGGTTCGAGGCCGCCGATGAAAACTACCGATGGCGGTGCATGCAAGCGAATGAGCCCGAAGCAGGCAAACTGACCGACGAGGAGTTCTTCTCGCGGGACTCGTCCAGTTCCAACAGGTACTGGCTGTATCCGGCGACGCTCGCGAACTATTTCGGGTACGACTTCGGGAACCAGACGGAAGTGCAAGCCCTTGAGGTGGTCCCGCTCAAGTCCCGCTTTGAGTTCGCCCGGGGGGCCCGCGTCACGATCCCGATTCGCGTCGTCTTCCATCAAGACGGGGGCGCCCCTGGCGAGAAGTTCGCCGACCAACCCGGCGGGCTGGACTTCTGGGGGGTCCGCGTCAGGTCGTCCGGCGCCCAGGTCGTGAAGTCCCCCCTCGATCGCCGCGTGATTACGATCACCGTGGACTCGACCGAGGACGGCAAGCTCGTCTCCACTCGCAGCGAGCCGCCGCCCGTCAAGTACCAGGTCTTCGACCTGACACCGACCACGCCGTATGAGCGGCCGATCGACCTGGATCGCCTGGCCGACTTCTCGAAGTCGGGAGAATACCGCGTCCAGATCGTGTACTCCTTCAGCGAACACGGGGAAGGAAGCGACGTCCCCTGGAACGGCCACTTCACAAGCCCCGTCTTCACAGTCGCCATTCAGGAGTAGATCGGGCGAAACGCCGGAGGCCCTACCCACGCGAGAGTGGCCATGCGATCGGCGCCGACTCGCGATCATCGCGCGCCTCGAAGGCATGGACGGATTCGATGTCGTCATTCCGATCGCTCGGCGAGTCTGAGTGATGAAACGGGCGGTGGGGTTGCTATAGTCGAAGCTCGTGAATCGGTCCCGAAGACGCACCCGACGCGGAGTCGCCATGCAGCCCGAGGCCCTCGAAGCACTCAGCGACGACATCCACCGGCTTGGCGGCCTGCTGGGCGGGACGATCCGCCGTCTCGCCGGGCCGGAGGCGTTCGATCTGGTCGAAGACGTCCGCGGGAAGACCAAGGAGCTTCGGGCCGACTCGTCGGTCGAAGAGGCGCGGCGGCTCCGCGACCGCCTCGATCAGATCGACCTGCCCGAGCTGCGGACGCTGATCCGCGCCTTCAGCGTCTACTTCGACCTGATCAACCTCGCCGAGCAGCAGGCCCGCGTCCGGGCCCTCCGAGCCCGCCAGCGCGAGGCCGACCACAGGCCCCAGGTCGAGAGCCCCGGCGCAGCCCTGCAAGCCCTCCGCGACCGGGGCGTGACGGCGGACGAGATCGCCGAGCACCTGGAGCGGGCGCTGATCTGCCCGGTCTTCACCGCCCACCCGAGCGAGGCGCGGCGGCGGACGATCCTCGAAAAGCTCGCCGCAATCGCCCACGAACTGGATCGAATGGAGCGCGGCGACCCCGTCCCCGCCGAGCGGGCGAGGGCGATGGAGGCGATCGCCGAGGAGGTCGAGACGCTCTGGCTCTCCGACACAATCCGGGGGACGCGGCCGACGATCCCCGACGAGGTCCGCCAGTGCCTCAACATCGTCGAAAAGAACCTGCTCGACGTGGTCCCTCGGCTCTACCGGACGGTCGAGGCGAGCCTCCGCGAAGTCTATCCCGAGCGCGAGTGGCGGGCCCCGGCTTTCCTCCATTTCGGCTCGTGGATCGGCGGCGACCGCGACGGGCATCCCGGCGTCTCCCCCCTCGCCACGGCTGAGGCGATCCACCTCCAGGCTGAGACCCTGCTCTCCCACTACCTCGAGCGGATGGACGCCCTTTGGCGGCGGCTCAGCCACTCGGACCGATTGATGGAGCCGGGGAAGGAACTGCTGGCGTCGATCGCGAAGGACGCCGCATGCTTCCCCGAGCTTCCCCAATCGCCGGCGCACGAACCCTACCGGGCGAAGTGCCGGCTGATCTCGGCCAAGCTCCGCAAGACGCTCGAAGCCCTCCGGTCGGTCCCGTCCTGGACCGACGCAGTCCGGACGCCGCCGCCGGGTGTCTACTTCGGGCGGGATGAGCTGCTCGCCGACCTTCGCCTCATCGCCGACGACCTGGAACGGGTCGGAGCCCAGGCCGCCGCCGACGGCTCGATCCACGACGTGATCCGGCTCGTCGAGGTCTTCGGCGTCCACCTGCTCACGCTCGACCTCCGCCAGCACAGCGGCCGTCACGCCTCAGCGCTCGACGAGATCTTCCGCAGCGCCGGGGTCTGTGAAAACTACACGGCGCTCTCGCCCGACGCCCGGCTCGACGTCCTCGCCCGGGAGCTTGACGGGACTCGCCCCCTGATCCCCACCCACCTGGATTACTCCGACGCCACGAACGAGGTCGTCGAGACGTTCCGGATGGTCGCCGCCCTGCTCGAAGAGCGGAATCCCGAGGCGATCAACAAATACATCATCAGCTCGACGACCGAGCCGGCCCATTTGCTCGAAGTCCTCCTGTTCGCCCGCGAGGCGCGGCTCTTCCGACCCGACGAGGGGATCAGCCGGGTCGACATCGTCCCCCTCTTCGAAGCCCTCGAGCCGCTCCAGACCGCCTCGCCGATCATGGAGAAGCTCTTCAGCCTGCCGATCTACCGCCGCCACCTGGAGCTTCGCGGACAGCTCCAGGAGGTGATGATCGGGTATTCCGACAGCAACAAGGAGAGCGGGTTCCTTCAGTCGGCCTGGGCGCTTTTTCGGGCTCAGCTCGACCTGGTGGAGACGGGGCGGAAAGTCGGCGTGGCCATGCAGATGTTCCACGGCCGTGGCGGCGCGATCGGCCGTGGCGGCGGGCCGGCCAACCGCGCCATCCTCGCCCAGCCGCGCGGGACCGTCGACGGCCGGCTCCGGATCACCGAGCAGGGCGAGATGATCGCCGACCGCTACGGCCATCCCGGGATCGCCGAGCGGCACCTGGAGCAGGTGATCCACGCCGTCCTCCACACGAGCTTTCCGTACGAAGGCGAGCAGCCCGACCCAGCCTGGATCGCGGTTCTCGACCGCCTCGCGCGGGCCGCGTACCGGATCTATCGCGGGCTCGTCTATGAGACGCCCGAATTCCTGACCTATTTCCAGCAGGCCACGCCGATCAGCGAGATGGCCGACTTCAAGATCGGCTCCAGGCCGGCGCGGCGGGGCAAGTCGACGGCGCTGGAGAACCTCCGGGCGATCCCCTGGGTCTTCAGCTGGATGCAATGCCGCCACACACTCCCCGGCTGGTACGGGCTCGGCGGCGCGGTCGACGAATTCCTCGACGAGCAGCCCGAGGCGCTGGCGACGCTGCAGGATATGTACCGCCGCTGGTCGTTCTGGCAGACGCTGATCGACAACGCGCAGATGATCCTGGCCAAGGCCGACATGACCATCGCCCGGCTCTACGCGGACCTCGTCGAGGATCCCGCCCTCGCCGACGCGATCTTCGCCCGGATCTCCGAGGAATACCGCCGCGCCATCGACGTCGTCTGCCGGATCACCGGCCAGTCGACGCTCCTGGAAAAGATGCCGATCCTCGAACGCTCGATCCAGCAGCGCAACCCCTACGTCGACCCGCTCAGCTTCATCCAGCTCGTCCTGCTCCGACGCCTCCGCGCCGAGGACGACCCGGACGAAGACCTGCTCGTCGGCGTCCTCGAAAGCATCAACGGGATCGCTTCCGGCTTGAAGAACACCGGCTGATGGCGGAGGCCGGCCGGATCAAGGCCGCGGCCTTCCCCCCTTGAGGGGGAAGGTGGCCCGAAGGGCCGGATGAGGGGGACGACCGCCGTTGGACGTGTCTTCGACGGGACATTCTCAATCCCACGGCGGTCGTCCCCCTCATCTGACCGCTTCGCGGTCTGTCTTCCCCCTCAAGGGGGGAAGACGTCCTGATCGGCACCGCCGCAAAAGTGTCGGGTCGTCATGGCTCATTCAGAGCCATCCCATCTATCTCGCGCTCGCACGAGCGATGAGTTCCTGGGCGAGCTTCATCACGGAAAGCATGACCCGGCCGATTTCGTCACGGCGTTCCGTGTATTTCTCCGCCTCGTAGGGCTGGTCGTCGAACTCCTTGGGGTCGTCGAACGGCATCGGGATCCGGGCCGATGCGCCTTGTACGATTGGGCAGCCCGCGTCCGCCTCGTTGCAGACCATCAGGGCCGCGAAGCCCTCCTGCGGATTCACGGGGTCGGAGTAGAGCTTGGAGAATTCGAGGACCTCGAAGCCGTCGCCCCACGAGACGCGGTACTCGGGGTTTCCGGGCGCCTTCTCCGCGCCGGTCGGTTCGACGCCGAAGCCCGCGGCTTCCAGCGCCGAAACGGTGCGCGGGTTGAACGCGGAGGGCTCCGTGCCGCCGCTGTGGAAGCGGATCTCCGGCATGCCGTAGAAGGCCGCCGCGAGGTTCCCCATGGAGGAGCCAAGAATGCTCCGCCGGGAGTTGCCCGTGCAGACGACCACCGCATGAAGCGGCTCGCCCGGCTGATAGTGTTCGGCGATCCAGCGCGCGAAGGCGTTCGCCGCCTCATGGTGTCGCGGCGCGATCGCTTGGAGGTCCGCGTCCAACCGCTCCGCGTGAAGGCGGAGCGGTTGGGTCAGCCTCGATCGACTCTCGAAGGGAGTTGCGTTGGGTGGTGATGCAGGGTTCATGTCAGGGTTTGAGAGCATAGACCTGCACGCTGGCCGCGTACTCGTTGACGTTGAACCGCTTGAGAAGCTCGGCGAAGCCGCCGTGCACCGCGTTCGTCACCGAAGGCGAGCAGCACGATTCTCCGATGACCGAGAGCGAAGACTCCAGCGCGGGAGGAGCGCAGCACGCGGCTTGCCCTTCGACCTCGCCGTAAGCGTTCAGATCCTTGCCGGCGTCGACGACCTGGACGTCGGAGAAGCCCGCCGCCTTCAGGTCTCTGACGTAGTCCTCGATGGGCACGGCCCCCGCGATGCAGCCGACGTAGGCGAACAGGTCCTGTTCGATCTCGGGCGGGAGCGGCTTCTTCAACGCGATGTCCGAAACGGCGAGCCGGCCGCCGGACTTGAGCACGCGGAAGATCTCGCGGAACACGGCCGCCTTGTCGGGCGCGAGGTTGATGACGCAGTTGGAGATGACGCAATCGACCGTGGCGTCGACGAGAGGCAGTTTATCGATGGTGGCCTCGTGGAACTCGACGTTGTCCAGGCCCTGCTTCTTGGCGTTCGCTCGGGCTCGCTCCAGCATCGAAGGGGTCATGTCGATGCCGATGGCCTTGCCCGTCGGGCCCACCTTCTTCGCGGCGAGGAACACGTCGAGCCCGCCGCCGCTCCCAAGGTCCACCACCACCTCGCCGGGCCGCAGATTCGCGGTGGCGGTGGGGTTGCCGCACGAGAGCCCCATGTTGGCCTCCGCCGGGATGCTCGCAAGCTCCTCGGCCGAGTATCCGAAGGCCTCGGCGATGCGGTGCACGCCCTTGTGCTCGCTGGAAAGCGAGCTGTCGGCGATCGCTCCGTACTTGTCGCGAACGACTTCCTCAATCGACGGCTTCATCGGTGTCTCCTCCGGGTTGGCAGCCCTCGTCCTCCATCAGGCACAGGGCCAGATCGAGCAGCGGGGCGACGCACCCGTTCTTCACACGGTAGATCATGCTGTTGCCGTCCCTCCGCGAGGCCACCATGCCCGTGTCGGAGAGCCGTTGCAGCTGGTTCGAGACGGCCTGAGGCTTCATGCCCAGAGTCTTCGCGATGTCCGACACCGAAGCCTCCCGACTCCGCACCAGATGATGCAGCAGCCGAATCCGCGTGTCGTTCGCGAGCATCTTGAACAGGGCCATCACCTTCACGGCGTCGACGAACGAGAGAAGCTTCCGCTCCTCAAGCGCCGGGCGGCCAGGGGCGGCGTCGGAAGGAGGACAGCAGGCGATTTCCAGTGCAGTCTGTTTCTTGGCCATCAGGGCGAAACCTCCAAAACCACAATTACACGACCTTGTGTAATTGTGTCAATAGAGTTCGTGATGGAAAGCCTGCGGAAGCCGAAGCAGGCCGCCGATCACACGTCGAATGACCCGATTCGCTGGGTCTCTCGTCTCGTGGGCTGGGTCGAGACCCAGCCTACAAAACTGGAGCGCGGATCGCCGATCGATGTGCGATCGGAGGAAGGAGCGACGCCCTTGATGAATGCGGCCCAGTCGCGGCAAATCGGGAAAGTCGCCACGTTGCTGGATCATGACGCCGACCCGAGCGCCGCCGATGCGAGGGGGTTCACCGCCCTCCACCGGACGGCGGAGACAATACTGTTCGGCACGGGAATTGAGCTTCAGAAGAAGCGATGGAAACCTCCCTTCTCCCCTGGTGGGAGAAGGTGGCCGAAGGCCGGATGAGGGGGATCCCAAACGTCCGCCGACGGTTATGACCCCCCTCATCCGCCCCTACGGGGCACCTTCTCCCACCAGGGGAGAAGGGAGGCAATCGCCTCCGATGGCTTATATGCAAGTCGTGCCGAACAGTATTGACGGCGGAGATGGGAGAGGTGGAGATCGTGGACCCGCTGGATCGACGGTGAAACTCAAGTTCGAAACAACGAGGCCTATGTCTGATCTGGGAGATCATCAACCATCAGACGAATGGGCTTCCCTTTGCTTACCACTCCTCGCCACTGTCGTCTCGGTCGAGCGTGACGTCCACCGGGCCGGCCGCGAGGGCGAAGTGAATGGTCTCGCACTCGCACTGGCCGATCCAGAAGACGCCGAATCGGTCTCTCGAGCGTATCATCACCCGGTGGAGTTCGAGGTGCCTCCAGCAGTAGCCGCATGGGGCGTCGATCTCCCTCCGAGTCTCGTCGAACGACTCCACCTCCAGCCATTCCTCAAGCTCCGCCGGCGGGACGACGTCCAGAATACTCGCGTACCACTCGGCGCGGGCTCCGTAGAGAGCCGCTTGCATCTCCCGAATGGATTCTCGGGTCATGGGAAGCACCCTCCTCAGGTTGATCCTCACAGGATGCTCCCCAATTGGGCGTGGATTTCGAGAGTCTTCTAGCCGCATCTCTCGAGTTGCGAGAGACTCGATAGGGTAGAGCGAAGCAGAAGATGCGACGGCCCCGTGAGTCCGGAAAGCATGGGCGAGGAACGAGAGTGGAACGACGCAGCGCGCGACGATCTCCGAGAGCAGCTTCGGTCTGCCATCCTGGGCGAGATGCGGCTGGCGAAGCGTGATCACGAGGACATCCTGCAGGTCTGCAGCGAAGTCTACATTGAAGATGCACCTGAAGCCGAGAGGGAAGAGTTCACCCAGTTCTCCGCCGAGGAGATTGAGCGAGCGGCGGACCGGCAAGCGGCTGAACGCCTGACCTGGCTGGGGGAGACGGATTGCGATCGGCTCGACCACGTAGAGGCCGCACTCCAGGAGCGCGGAATCCTCCTGTGGCAAGCCTCTCCCTGTTGCGACAATTGTACTTTATCCGAGATCTCGGACCGGATTGCCGAGATTGACAACCGTGCCCCCGGATTTCGCGGCCGAGTACGCGGCTACGCCTTCTTCATCGATCAAAACCTGCCCTCAGAGCTGGCTGACGACATCCGACTGCATATCTATCTGGGCTTCGGATGGATATCGCCCGACGGCTCCTCGGTTGGACCCGAAGACTATCACAAGTACGCAGTTGAGATTGGACAGGAAGTCAGCCGGTGCCTGCAGGATGCGGGCTTCGAGGTCGACTGGAGTGGGGACTTGTCCCGCAAGATCGGCGTTTCGTTGAATTGGCAGCGTCGAACGATGCTTCGATAACGCTCGTGCCGACCAACCAGGAGAGGATCGACGGAGCCGGCAGGCGGCGGTCCGTCGGAATTGAACGTCAAGTAACTGGTTCAGATGGAGGGGCCGTGGGCATAGACCTGATCCTCAGATGCGATGACCGAGACTTCTGCACTCGCCCCTCGATGGCGGAGTGGGACATCATGGCCCGGCTGCGGGAGTTCATCCCCGATCCCGTTGACGTCCTCGTCGGCGGCGCTGAGACCGAGATGGGAGTTGATGAGGATGTCCCCGTCGTCGAGTTCCTCGAGGCGATCGACCGCGTCGACGGCTTCTTGGCCGACCAGAGTCACCTGCTGCCGGCGACGTACGTCTTCAAGAGCGAATACATGCTCCTGAAAGGCAACCGTTTCCCGCTACACGACGAATTCGACACGGGGGGCATGAGCGGCATCGAGCTGCCCAATGACCCGGAGCATCGGTATGCGATCTGGGCTGGAGTGGAAGAATGCCAGCTCACCAAAGTGGCGATCGATTCCGACGGCAGGGGCAGGATCGTTGAGCGTCGAGATCTGCGAAACGAGAAGGAGCTCGAAACCAAGACCTGCGGCCTGATCCAGATTCGGAAGCGAAACGATCACGCCGGGCTTCGTCGGTTACTCGCCGAACTCCGTGAGTTCCTTGAACCATCGAGCGGGGAGATGGTCACGAGGACGATCAGCGGCTGAATCATCGGAACGGTTGTCGGAAGCACCTGCTCGAGCCGTCTATCAGGAGGTGTCACCCATGAGGAATAGCCTGGGCCGCATCCTCCGACTCCTGACCGTCTGCCGGCTCATGCTCCTGGTCGCGATCGTCGCCATGGCCTGCGAGCTGGAGGTCTGGCGGCGACGCCATCCCTACTGCCTGGATCAGGCCGCCCGCTATGACGCGGCGGCGAAGGGCCACCTCTGGCTCGCGGAGAGCCACGACAGGATGGCCTCCCGCTATCGCCAACCTCCGGCCGACCTGGTGCAGTCCGCCATCTACAAGAGTGCGTCGTGGCGAGAGCAAGCGAGGGCGGAGAGCGCCGCGGAGCAGGGGCGGGCCTTCCGGCACGCGGCGAACTACCCGTGGCTCGCCTTACCGCCCGAATGCGTCGATCCGATGCGGGCTCCCCATACCGAACACCCGGAGGATCGATGACCCGATTCGGCGCTGGGCGCCATGGCCACGATGACGCGTGGCCATGCGATCGACGTGCGTCTCCAGCACGGACGTGACCCTCGAGAACTGGAGTCGCTAAGCATCAGGGCTCAAATTCTCCCTGGACCTGGACCTTGCCATGTGACGCGACACCAGACCCCCGCCTAAGGCGAAAAGGCAGGTCAGCGCGCAATGGGCGACGCCATTACGATTCGCCCGGCGATTCTCGAGTACCAGGATGGGAACAGCCCCGGGTTTGGCCCGCGGCGGATCGAAGCGCCCAACCGATTCGACACACACCTCGATGAGGAAGGAGGAGACGAGGTTCCGATTGACCTCGCCGGGACCAACCGTTCGCGGCCCGGCGATCCAGGGGCCGAATCCGATCACGAAATAGGCCCATCCCGCGACGGCGACGCCATGCCAGGGCGACTCCCGGCGCCGAGCGGCTATTGCGGCGTAAATCAGGCCGAGAAACGTGAGAGTATAAATCAATTTGAACCAGTCATTAGAACCCGACTGCATCCCTGCCAAGAACGCTCCGCACAATCCGACCAGCACCATGATCCCGGCGATAGTTGGTCGATTGGACATTTTGATGCTCCTATCGCCGTCGCTGAATGGCAAAGAGTCCCGGTTCACCTGCTTGGCGGGCAGCGCCGCCAGTGTCGTCGGGCAGGTCGAGACCCAGCACTGATAAACCTTGGTTGGCAGCCGAGGCGTGAGTCGAGTCGAGTGTAATCAGCGAGCCTTCAGGGTGGTAACGCCTCACTCGACCGGACGGTCCTCGACGGGCAGGCTTTCGTCGCGAGACGGCTTGGGGAAGGCGGGGGGGAGGGCCTTCAAGTACGGGCCGACGAGGTCTTCGGGCTGCGCGGGGACGGCGCCGTGGTCGCGGCGATAGAGTTCGGCGGCCAGTTGGAGGACCAGGTCGTGGTGGTTCGCGACCTCCTTGGCGGGGGCTCCAAACCAATCCATCGACAGGTTGGTCTGGATCACGGAGGCCGTCTCGCACGAGTCGAGCCAGCCGGCGAGCGCCTCGGGCGAGAGGGCGCGGGCCTTGGGCGGAGCCTCCGGGCCGAACGCGTAGAGGTCGTAGTTCGTGACGTAGGGGTCGGGCTTCGGCCTCCGCTCCGGGGGGAGGTCGTAATAGGCCGCCCGGTTGGCCGTGAAGAGGCGGACCACCCGGAGCCGCCGCTCGGGCTCGCGCCTCACGTAGAGCCAGGCGTCGTAGAGCGACTTCCACTGCTCCGGCGGCACCACCGAGAGGAGCATCGGCCTGGCCGCCAGCCAGCGGGGGATGGGCCTCAGGATCCAGTAGTTCTCGTTCGGGAACCGGCGGGCGAAGATGAGGTACTCGGCCTTGAGCGTGAAGGCGTTCGACGGCACGATCGCCTCGCAGGCGAGCACGTCGTCGAGCGCCTGGCGGATCTGCTCGGGGGTCGTGCGAGAGTCGGCCGCCCAGGCGGCCGCCCGCTTCCGGACCAGGTCGTGGAAGGCCTGGGCCTCGGACCTCCGGTGCTGGGTCCCGCGGGCCGCCAGCAGGCGGGTCATGCGGAGGTTCGCCCGCAGCCAGACCCACGCGCCGGCCATGTCGCCCTGGTCCTCCAGCCGGGACGCCTCCAGCGACGCCAGCGACTGGAAATGACGCAGGGAGGTCATCTCCTCGTTCACGGGGAAACGCGTGTGATTTGCGTCGAGCGCATCGGGCCGGTCGGTCGCCTGGCGGTACATCTCCAGGGCGTCGCGATTCAGTTCCGCCCAGCGACGGTCCTCGGGCTTCGCCGCCGACCACAGGCTCGGATCGATCAGGGACTTCGTCGCCGTGCCGTCTTCGGCCGACCTCGGCCGGAGCAAGCCCTCGGCCCGACGATAAAGTACGAAGGCGTTGCGATCGTCGGGGATCGTCTGCGACCGGAACGCCTCAACGTCGAACGGCTCGCCGACGTCCGGCAGGCCCAACAATTGCGTCGCCCACCAGATCGGCCCCGCCGCGATGATCGCCAGCACAACGAGCGCCGTCCCCAGCATCCGACGACGACTCGCCGCCACCCACCGGAACGGCCCGAGCATCCAGAAGAACGTCGGAAACCGACGCTGAAGGGTCGCCGTCTGCGTCATCCCGTCGCTCCTCATCGGCCCTCGAAGAAATCGTCGGCCCGTCGCACCTGCCTTCATATTAACGACAACTGTCAGACACGACCATGTGAAATCGGCTGGGGAGAAAGGTGACCCCGATTCGTAGGGGCCGCCCCTTGTGGGCGCCCTCATCGCCGTGGACATCCGATGGCGATCGGGCGCCCACAAGGGGCGCCCCTACAACGATGGGCCCGCCGGCGGCCGGACGCCGTTACTCAGCCCGCTTGCCCCAGAGTTGGTCGGCGAAATCCATATATCGCTGCCAGTCGTAGGGGGTCAGGTCATGGACGCCGGTCCGGATGTGGTAGCCGACCTTGCCGCGCGTGGCGGGGGATTCAAGGGGGGGCATTTCGTTGGGCTGGAAGCCGGGGAGGCCGTAAATGGCGTAGGCCGGCGCGGCGTTCGCCAGGCTGAGGAACTCGCCGCGTTGGTCGGCCCAGAAGTCGGCGTCGGCGCTGGCGACGTAGAGGCCGCGCGGGGCGATCAGGGCCAGGAGTTGATGCTGGTCGACGGGCAGCTCGGCCTCGCGGTCGTCGAAGGCGTGGAAGTTCTCGCAGAACCAGTAGGGGAAGCCCTTGTTGATCGCCTTGAAGTCCTCGCCGAAGTTGCGACGGCTCAACGCGGCGCCGCCGCAGCCGGAGTCGTTCGACACGGCGATGGCGAACCGTTCGTCCTGCGCGGCGGCCCAGAGGGCGGTCTTGCCTCCCCGCGAGTGGCCGACGACGGCGACCTTCGAAGCATCCACGTCCGGATCGGTCTCCAGGTAATCCAGGACCCGACTCGCCCCCCACGCCCAGGCCCCGATCGTGGCCCAGGCGTCCGGCCCCGGCGAAGCCCCGCCGGCGGCCGGCCAGACGCCCCGGACGCCTCGGGCGCGGGCGGCCTCGTCCTTGGAGTCGGGATCGACGTCGTTCGTCCGGAAGACGGCCGTCGCGTAGCCTCGGGCGATGATCTCCTCGGCCGGCCAGAACCCGGCCTTTTCGGCCCGCGACGGATCAGCGCTGCTCTCCGGCCGGTTGTTGATCAGCAGGAACGCCGGCGTGCGTCCGCTCTTGCCGTTGGGGACGAGCAGCGACGCCTCGAAGCGGAACGACTTGCCCGCGTCGACACTGGTGATCCGCACGCGCTTCCGCGTCGCCTGCCCGTCCATCGCCTTCGGGTCCCGCTCCACGACCTCGAACCGGACTTCCGACGGCTTGGCCGGCGTCCGCCCGTAAACGAGCTTCCGGAATAGCTCCAGCGTCTCCGGACGCCGCTTCCGCTCCCAGGCCTCCGGGCTTGAGACGCGCGTGCCGTCCTCGCACAGGAGCACGTCGGGGAGCTTGTAGGCGACGACCTCGCTCTCGCGGTAGTTGATCGGGGTCTTCCGCCGCAGCAGTGGGTCGAGCAACTGCGGGTTCGGCTGCCACGTCCCCTCTTTCGCTTGCGCGGGAGCCTTCGCCGGCTCCTGGGCGAGGACGGGCAGGGGAGTCGTCGTGATCGACGCGAGGACCCCGAACGACATCATCCAACGACGACCGCAGTCGTATCGCATCGCGCATCACCCTCCCGGCGCTGAATAGACTGGCACAAGCTTCTCGCAGCCCTGGCCGGTCGTCAATGACGAGGCGGCCGTGACCACACTCTCCGGGCTCCTCCGAAAAGGGAATGACCGGCGCCAGCGCGCAGCGGTGGGAGCCCGCCGACGAGGGAGTCATCGTCGAGGCCCCGAACCAGCCCCCGCCCGGCAGCACTCGCGCCGACGACGAGGAGGCCCGGCCCACAACCCGCTCAAGCCGAGCCTGAAACCAACCCATTCCTGATGCGGCGATGCAAGGGTCGCAAGTCGCCGCAAGCACCTCGGCGCAAGGCCGTCCCGAGACCGATCAGGCGTCGGCCGGGTCGTCGATCGCACCTTCGACGATCGAGACGCGCTCGTCGTCGTCGGCCGGCTCCACCCCTTCAACTCGCAGGCCGAAGACTCGGCCGTCGTCGGCGAGCAGCCGGTATCGGAGCCCCGGGCCGATGAAGGCCTCGCCGATCCTGAAGCGGAAGCGTCCCGGTCGCTCGTCCGCCCCCGGCTCGATCAGGATCTCGATCGTCGTCGCGACCTCGTCCCCGTGCCGAGCCGTCACCAGCCGCCCCCTGACGATCTCGCTCTGATGTTCCACGTCGCCCTCCTCGGCGCCCGACGACCCCTACGCCCCACCCGTCGGCGCGATCGGCTTCGAGCGTATCCGCGACCGCGTCCCGGAGGTAGCCCCACCTCCGAGAGTCCCGGATCGACGTCCAACAGGCTCGAACCGGCCGCCGCTCGCCACGATCCCGCCGCCTCCCCTTGACCTCGCGGCTCGTTGGTTTAAAATCGAACCAATGGAACCTGGACGCAAAATCAAGCTGCGGATCCTCACCGGCCACGAAGTCCCCGCGGAGCAGCGCGGGCACGCCGCATTGACCACGCTCATTCGAATCTTCGGCCGGATGACGGAGCGAGGGTCGGAGATGGCGAAGCGGCACGGTTTGTCGATGTCGCATCTCGACGTGCTCTTGACCCTCGGCCACGGCGAGGGGGTCAACCAGCAGGAACTGGCCGAGCGGCTCTTGCTGACGAAGGGCAACATCTGCGTGATCGTCCAGAAGATGGAGGCCGCCGGGCTGATCGAACGCCGGTCGGACCCGGAAGACCAGCGCTGTCACCGGCTCTACCTGAGCCCCGCCGGCAAGGAGAAGCTCGGCGCGATCCTCCCTGAGCACCGGGAGATGAGGCTCCGGATGCTCCGCGGCCTGACCCAGACGGAGCAATCCACCCTGTTCGACCTGCTCACCCGCGTCGACGAAGCGCTCAACGAGGACGAAGATTGAGTGACGATCCCATCAAGTGATCGCCAATCGTTCCAACGTCTTCCCCCCTGGAGGGGGAAGACAGACCGCGAAGCGGTCAGATGAGGGGGGCGACCGCCGCGGGATCGACCACGCCCCGTTGGCTGCACGTCCAACGCCGGTCGTCCCCCTCATCCGGCCCTTCGGGCCACCTTCCCCCTCCAGGGGGGAAGGCCGTTGCGGAGCGAGGCCGATGTTATCCAGGAAAGCCCTCTCAGCCTTTTCTTTCGGACCGATAGTTCAATTTTTGACCGTCTGATATCAAACCAATCCAGGAGGTCGCATGCAACTTCTCCACATTGATTCGAGCATCCTCGGGGAGAATTCCGCCAGCCGACGGCTCACGGCGGAGGTCGTGGAGGCGGAGCGTCGGCGGGTGCCGGGGCTGGCGGTCGTGTATCGCGACCTGGCGGCGGAGCCGCTGGGGCACATCTCGGGCGGGCATCTGGGTGCGGCGCAGGGGGCCGACCTGGAGTTGCCGGAGGGGCTGCGGCGCGACGTCGCGCTGGGGCAGGAGGCGCTTGAGGAGTTCCTGGCGTCGGACGTCGTGGTGATCGGGGCGCCGATGTACAACTTCACGATCCCCAGCCAGCTCAAGGCGTGGATCGACCGGATCACCGTGGCGGGCAAGACGTTCCGGTACGGGCCGAACGGCGTCGAGGGGCTCGCGGGGGGCAAGCGGGTGATCGTCGTCTCCACCCGAGGCGGCCTGTACGGCGCAACGACGCCGATGGCAGCCTTCGACCACCAGGAGCCCTACCTGGAAGCCCTCCTCCGATTCCTGGGGATCACCGACGTCGCCGTCGTCCGGGCCGAGGGCCTCAAAATGGGCGATCACGCCGCCGCCTCGATGGAAGCGGCCCTCTCGGCCGCCGCCGCGCTGGCCTGAGGTCGTTCAACGGTCGTCCAGCGATGGGGCGTCCCACGGCAGAGTTGCAGGCTTGTCGTATGCTTAGGGGAGAGACCCGCACCATACGGAGCCCGATTCGGCATGTCGTGGGAACTGCCCCTATTCGCCAGCCCCTTCTTCTTTTTGGGGATCTTCCTGGCCTCGATGGTCGCCTTCTACGTCCTCTTCATGGTCGTCTGGCCGCTGGGGAAGGTGGGGTGGCAGCGGACCGACTACTGCTGGGCGCTCGCCGTGCTGGTCGGGCTCGTCGGATCGTCAATCAAGATCCGACAGGAGATCGCCAAGGCGTACATCAACGGCCACGCCGAGTCCGCCATGGGGGCGTCTTACCGGCACCTGCGGGCAGCCGTTCTCACGCTTAGCGCGGAGGGCGTCTGCCGACCTCCCGCGGGCGACGGCCCGGAAGCGGACGAGCTTCGACGCGAGCACGAAGCCGTCTGCCGGTTCGGCCGCGAGACGATTGACCGCCTGCCGAGGCAGTCGGCGACGGAAGGCGACCTGGAGCCGCTCGCGCAGCGGCCCGCCGTGACGAGCCCCGTCCTGCTCGACGACTACCGGGCGATCGACCAGGCCCTGGCAGAGTACAAGGAGGCCCGAAATCGGCTGGCCGAACTCGAATCCGAGCAGGGCTATTCGCTCTTCGACCTCTTCGTGCTCCTTCTGTCGCCGATCCTCGTCGCCGTCGGCGCCGCCCTGCGCGTCGTGAAGATCACGGGCGAGGTGGAAATCGAGAAGGCCGCCCAGCGAAGGCAGGAAGAAACCCGAAGTCGCGTGACGGAGGAGGAGCCCGTCACCTCCGGCTGACCGATGACTCCTCTCGGGGTTCATGAACTCTTCATGCGATGACGTCCCAATACCGATTGGGCGTCAGCGAATCCCCTCGCATGACACAACCTCCAAAAACGCCCGAAGCGAAGGACTGGAAGCGGACGGTCGGCGCGGTCCTGGTATTCCTGGCGATCGGCGCCGGAATGGTCCTGTTCATCATCGCGAGGCATGAGCATCAGAGTCGGCGGATCACCGCGTGGGCCGCCCAGAACGGCTACACGCTCGCCGGCGACGTTCAACGCGCCTACCTGGACACCGGCCCTTTCCTGCTGAACCTTGAGGAAGACGAGGTCTTCCGCGTCGACCTTGAAGACGCCACTCACCAAAGGCGGACCGCCTGGTTCCGGTTTCGCCTGATGGGCATGGAACAGGCGTGGAAGGACTGACCTCGATCGACCTCGAAGATGCAACCTGGAAATCTCCGGGTCGAGCTTGAAAGATGGAAGCCGCAGGGCTGTTCCCGTCGACAAGGCATTCTCGACGTGCCGCGACCCCAAGAACCTCGAGGCGCCCGTGGCCGAATCCTCTCCCCCCGCCCGCCGGCTCCCACGATTCACCGTGCGCGGGATGATCTTCGGGGTTCTCTTCCTGGCCGTGGTCCTGGGCTGGATCGCCTCGGTGCGACGCGCCGATTGGCAGCGATCGATGTTTGCCGAGCACATGCAATACGCCGACGAGGAGCTCCGACGCGCCCGAGATCAACTGCAACAACTGAAGCGAGGCCCGCAGCCGGATCGCACGCGATCGTTCTGGGAGGCGGGTCTCGAAGGCTCCAATCTGTCAGGCATGACCATCGCAAGCCGCGAGAATGCGTTCCAACGCGCGTCGTTCCGTAATTGCCGGCTGGAGGACGCGACGCTGGCGGGCGGCGACTCCTCGTTTCAACTCGCCCACTTCGACGGAGCCAAGCTCACCAGGGCCAGTCTGAAGGGGGGCAGCGCCTCGTTCCAGGATGCCTCGTTCGCGGGGGCCGACCTCACGGGCGCGACCCTCGCCGGCGGCGGATCCTCGTTCCAACGTGCGTCGTTCGAGGGCGCAATCCTGATCGGCGCGACGCTCTCGGGTGACTTCGCCGTCGCCAACCTGAGCCGCGCGAAGTTCGAATCCGCCGACCTGTCGGCCCTCATCCGCGCCGACCTCAACAGCTGCTACTTCAAGGAACCGCCCACCTACAACGCCGCGACCAAGTTCCCGCCGGGCTTCGATCCCGTGGCGCGGTTGTGGAGGCGGGTTGAGTAGGCGAATGCAGCGGTCGCGGAGCAAACTGAATTCGGTCCATACAGGGGGAAGGTGGCCCGAAGGGCAATACTGTTCGGCACGACTTGCATATAAGCCATCGGAGGCGATTGCCTCCCTTCTCCCCTGGTGGGAGAAGGTGCCCCGTAGGGGCGGATGAGGGGGGTCATAACCGTCGGCGGACGTTGGGATCCCCCTCATCCGGCCTTCGGCCACCTTCTCCCACCAGGGGAGAAGGGAGGTTTCCATCGCTTCTTCTGAATCTCAATATCCCGTGCCGAACAGTATTGCCCGAAGGGCCGGATGAGGGGGATCGGCGCTGAGTTGAGAAGGATGCGTCGAATGCGCGTCCGACGGCGGTCGTCCCCCTCATCTGATCGCTTCGCGATCTGTCTTCCCCCGCGAGGGGGGAAGACCGTTTGCCCATTCGCGACGCTCGATCCGAGGCGCGACAACCCTCACCCGCCGCAGCGCGGCTTCGGCGGTGATTGCTGCTTCACCGCAAGCGTCCAATCTCCGAATCCAAACCCGAGATTTCGGTCGTCACTTCGTCAGAATGACGGCCTCGTCCCGAATGACGAGCTTCACGCCGAGGGGGTGGAGCATCGTTTCAAGGGCCTTGCGGATGGGGACGTTGCGGGGCTTGCCGGAGACCTTGGCGTGGGGGTCGATCCGACCGGCCTGGACGGCGATGGGGTCGAGGATGAAGGTTTCGCCGATCTGCTCTTCCAGGCCGGCGAGGAAGTTCTCCAGCTCGGCCTCCTCGAACGTGAACGAGGCGACCTTCGAGAGCTTCTCTTCGATCGCCTTGTTGATCTCGCGCTGATGGGGCGACTGCTCGCGGGGGGCGGTCGCCTTGACGACGTGCAGACCGTCGTCGGCCGGTTTCACGTCCAGGCTGAGGGGATCCAGCATCAGGCCCAGCCAGCTCCGCAGCGAGAGCCCGGCGGCGGCCGTCAGGGGGACCATCACGTCGGGGTGGAGCCCGGCCGATTGGAGGGTCCCCTCGTCGAGCTTGATCGGCACGCCTCCCATCTTGGAGAGGAACTCCAGCGCCTTGTTCAGCGACATCGGGTGAAAGGCGATCCCAACGTTGCGCTCAAGCGCCTGGGGGACGCGGTCGCCCAGGGAGAGGGGGGGCAGCTTCTTCTCAAGGTCCTTCAGCTCGACCTCGCCGACGAGGTTCCCCTGGGGATCCACCAGCAGGGCGGTCGGCAACGCCTGGATCTGCAACTCCTTCACGGTCGCGCCGCGCTCGCCGTTCGAGGCGTCGACCAGCACGGGGAAGGGGAGGTCGCGACCGCGCCAGACCGACCGCTTGTTCACGGCCGTCCTGGCGTCCATCTCGGCGAGGCTCTTCACGGAGCCGTCGTGGAAGGCGATGATCTCGAACTTGTCGCGGGCGGCGGCGTGCTCGTCGTAGAAGTCGATCAACTCGCCGAGCTGGCGAATGCTGGGGCCGTTCCAGTATCCCCAGACGTCGATGAGAACCCACTTGCCGCGGAAGTCGGCGATCGTCGCGTCCTTCCTCACGCCCCGGGCGTCGGCGATCTTCCAGGGAGGCATCGGCTTCCCCTTGAGCAGCGCCACCGACTGCGCGGGAAGGTCGATCGTCCCCAGGTCCACGACCGGATGCTCGGCCTTGAGCTTCAGGGGCTTCACGACGTCGAGGACCTCGGCGCCGTTGACGTTCATCTCGTACTCGCCCGCCGGGACGACCAGGGAGAACTCCGGCGAGGTGGTCACGCGCTGGATGGGCCGGCCTTTCTTGTCGGCCGTGTACATGTAAATGTTCATCCACTTGGGAGTCCGGTGCAGCTCTCGGCTTTCGAGCTTGCCGTGGATTCGGACGGTGGGCGTCAGGCGCATCTCCAACGGCTTGCCGACCGCGCTCCGGGCGACGACGGCCAGCGCCGCGTTCTTGCGAGCCTTGTCGAAGGCGACCAGGACGGGGTCGCGGCCGTAGGTCTCCTCCTTGATCGAGAACCGACCTTCGGCGTCGGTGACGGCGCCGCCGTCCGGCTTCTGCTCGCCGGTCTTCTCGTCCACGTCCCAGAACGAGGCGACCTCCACCCCCGCCGCCGGCGTTCCCTTCGCGTCGAGGACGCGCCCCTCGATCTTCAACGTCTGGGCGTTCGCCGCGCTCACGCTCAGAACCGCGGCCAAAACGCCGATCCACCCGGGCGTCGTCCATCGCCGTTGCGTCTGCATCGCCAAAGCCTCCCTGTCCCTGCGGCGCACGGCCCCCCGGGCCGGGTCGTCATCCCTCGACCATCGATCGTCATCGTGATGATGGCCCGGTCCGGCCGCGGCGTCAACGACATTACGCGGAACGCATGCTCCTTTGAACACTGACGATCGGCTTCCGATTCAAGGGGGGGCCGCCATAACGGCCTTCCCCCCTCGCGGGGGAAGGTGGCCCGAAGGGCCGGATGAGGGGGGATCGGCGGCGGGTTCAGATCAAACAGCCGGATATGCGCCCATCGCCGGTCGTCCCCCCCTCATCTAATCGCTTCGCGATCTGTCTTCCCCCGCGAGGGGGGAAGACCGTCCCCGCCCACGACTCGGCCAAGGATCCGATACGTCCCCCACCCAGGGCCGAAGCTCACTCGACCGTCAAGATCACGCACTCGTCGCGGACGATCGATTTCAGGCCGAGGGGTTTCAGCATGTCGTCAAGGGCCCCTCGAAGCGGCGCATCTTGCGCCTTGCCCGAGACCTTCGCATGGGGGTCGATCCGACCGGCCTTGAGCGCGACGGGGTCGAGGATGAACGTCTCCTGGGTCTGGCTCTCCAGGCCGGCGAGCAGGTCCTCCAGTTCGACGTCCTGGAAGGAGAACGTCCCGGGCTTCGCCAGCTTCTCCTCGATCCCCTGGTTGGTCTGGATCTGGAGCGGCGACTGCTCGCGGGGGGCGGTGGCCTTGACGACGTGCAGGCCGTCGTCGGCGGCCTTCACGTCCAAGCCGAGGGGATCCAGCATCAGGCCCAGCCAGCTCCGCAGCGAAAGGCCGGCACTGGCCTTAAGCGTCGTCTTGTCGTCGGGTTTGATCCCGGCCGATTGGAGCGACTCCTCGTCCGTCTTGATCGGCAAGCCGCCGATCCGGTTCAGGAAATCGAGGGCTTTGTCGAGGGGCATCGGGCTGAAGCCGATCGCGACGTAGCGGTCGAGCGCTCGGGGGATGCGCTGGGCCATGGGGATCGGCGGCAGCTTCATTTCGATGGATTTCGACGAAGCCTCGCCGACGAGGATCCCATCCGGGTCGATCAGGAGCGTCGTCGGGAACGACTGGATTTGCAGCTCCTTCACGGTCGCTCCGTGGCTGCCTTCCTGGGCGTCGAGCAGGATGGGAAACGGCAGGTCGCGGCCGCGCCAGATCGATTTCTTGGTGCCCTCCGTCTTCGCGTCCATCTCGGCGAAGTCCTTCACGGAGCCGTCGTGGAAGGCGATGATCTCGAACTTGTCGCGGTCGGCCTCGTGCTCCTCGTAGAAGTCGATCAACTCGGCAAGTTGCCGGACGCAGGGGCCGCACCAGTATCCCCAGAAGTCGACGAGGACCCACTTGCCGCGATAGTCGGCGATGGTGACGTCCTTCTTCACGCCCCGGGCGTCGGCGATCTTCCAGGGGGGCATTGGCTTCCCCTTCAAGAGGGCAAGCGCCTGGGCGGGGAGGTCGACCGTCCCCAGGTCGACTTCGGGCTGGTCCGATTGGAGCTTCAAGCGTCTCAGGGCGTCGCGGACGTCGGAGCCGTACGCGTGGAACTCGTACTCGCCCGCGGGGACGATCAGCGAGAATTCGGGCGTGGTGGTTTGGCGCTCGAAGGGCCGGCCTTTCCTATCGGCCGTGTACATGTAAATGTTCATCCAGTTCGGAACCCGGCCCAGTTCCTTGCTGTCGAGCTTGCCGTGGATCCGCACGGCTGGGCTCAGGCGCAACTCCACGGGCTTGTCGGTCGCATCCTTGGGGACGACGACCATGGCCGCGTTCTTCCGATCCGCGTCGAACGCCGTCAGGACGGCGTCGCGGCCGTAGGTTTCCAGCTTGAACGAGAATCGGCCGTCGGCGTCGGTGGCGGCCCCCTCGAATGGTCTCTGCTCGCCGGTCTTCTCGTTGACGCTCCAATGCGGGGCGACCTCCACGCCGGCCGCCGGCGCGCCCGCCGCGTCGAGGACCCGGCCCTCGATCTTCACGGCCTGGGCGTTGGCGAGGCTCGCCCACAGGGCCAGGGCCGACAGTCCCATCCACCAGCGCGTCGCGTTTCGCCGTCGCGTCGTCATCGCCAGAGCCTCCGATGCCGTTTCGATGTCCTTCGATCGCTGGGCCTGATGATGACGCCCCTTCGCCGGCGGGTCAACGATTCATTACGGACTGGGTAAGATCCGAACGAATCCCCCTGGACCCGCGTCGCGCCTCGATTACGCTGGATCGTCTCGGCCGCATGACGTCGTGCGGGCGGGCCAGAGCCGGAGCGAGGCCGGGGAGGAGGGGGTCTGATGAAGTTGCAGGGGCGAGTCGCCGTGGTGACTGGGGCGGGGTCGGGGATCGGCCGGGCGATTGCGGTTCGGCTGGCGGCTGAGGGCGCGCGGGTCGTGGTTGCGGAACTCGACGAAGGCCGGGGGGAGGAAACCGTCTCGGCCGTTCGCGAGAGCGGCGGCGACGCCACGGCGATTCCCACCGACGTCTCGCGGTCCGAATCCGTGGCCGCGCTGTATGCCAAGCTCGACGATCTGGACATGCCGCCCGACGTGCTGGTGAACAACGCCGGCAACGCCAGCCCGCCGACCCCGGTCCACGAGACGACCGACGAGGCGTGGAATTCCAAGCTGCGCGTGCACCTGGACGGCACCTTTTACAACACCCGAGAAGCCCTGCGCCGGATGTTTCCGCGCGGGCGGGGCGTGGTGGTCAACATCGCCTCGGTGGCGGGGCTGCGAGGGCTTCCTGGAGGTTGCGCGTACTCGGCGGCGAAGGGGGGGATCATCTCGTTCACGAAGTCAGTCGCCCATGAGGCCGCCGCCGGCGGCGTGCGGGTCGTCGCGGTCGCCCCCGGCTGGATCGACACCCCGATCCTGGCCGTCCTCCCCGACGACGTGAAGGCCGAGATCGTCTCCCGGATCCCCCAGGGCCGCCTCGGCTCCACGGAAGAGGTCGCCGCCGTGGTCGCCTTCCTCGCCAGCGACGACGCCGCCTACATCACGGGCCAGGTGATCAGCCCCAACGGCGGGCTCTATACCTGAGCCGACGAACTCGTTGATATCTGGGCCATGGAGTCGAACGACTCACGCGTCGCCTCTTCAGCCGCCTTCGCCGACGCAGGAATCCATGAGCTTGAGCCTTCCCTGCTTGCCAAGATTAACGGCGACGTCGACATCGCCTCCGTCAGAGCGATTTCTGACTGCCTGCGAGGGAGGGTTCTCAAGCAACGCTCCGAATCTCGCCAGCAGGTGGATCGACCAAGGCAAGTTGTCGGGCAAATCGTGTGGTTTTCGGCCAGCACAGGCGACTCGCCCCAGCAATTCAATCCGAGTGAAGCTAATAGTTTGGGGGCCATTCAAAGGCTGATGGCCATTGCTCTGGCCTCGTCAATGAGACAGGCCATTGATCCTGATTATCCGGAAGATCAGTGACCCAAAGCCATTGAGAGTCAGGGATGCCGAAGACCTCTTCTAGCACAGCGAGGCAGAGGTTAACTGCCTGATCAGCATCCTTGACAGCACAGATGGCGTAAGGAGGCACCTGAACCGCTTCGTACTCCCTTTGACGCTTCCCACTCTGGAGATCGCGACGCTGCCAGGGTCCTTTCGTGTCGATGCGGAGCCGCTGGACGGTCTTCCATTCCGGTGGCGGAAGGCCGAGCTTCTCGGCAATGATCCGCTCACGTTCGCCGGCGGCAGGCCAATCAAAATGCATGAACGCGGTTCGCACGAGACGACCGCTCTCGGGCGGGTAATCGACATTGCCATAGAGTGATATCCGCACTCTTGATTCCGGAGCATATATGTGGAAGGCCTTCTCGACAAGTGGCATCAATTCGTCCCGAGGCAAGGAAATCGCATTGTCAGGCAAATAGAACAAACGGCGAACATGCTCCTCAATTTCTTGATGTTGAGGGTGAGGCATCGTGTGGTTCTCCAACAGCGTCGCAACGCTTGAAGCATGTTCGGAAAGCCTTGGGGTCGGGCCCCCCCCCATGCCGGCCCGGGGCGATTTCGCTCCCAGCCGTGTACCGAACAGGACCTGTTCCAGACAGACTCTATCGCGGGAGGCCTTGAGCCGCTTGTCTTCCACGCTGAAATTCTCGGTCTTCTCGTTCTTGGCCAGGCCGGTGCTCGCCGTCTGACGACGCTGAAGTTGAAGTCGACCATCCCCTCATGAACGCGTTTATCACCAATATGATAAAAGCTAAACATCATTACAAATCGACCTGATAGACGCTGAAACGCGACAGAGGCTAAACGCCAATTCAGGTTGAAACTGAATCCGACTTGTCCAGTTTCACCGCCCTCTACAAATCCATTATCAATCGTGAGCTAAGACAAGGGTCATTCGGATAGCGAGATCGACCTCACGAACCGGGACCTTGGGTCGGACTCGCAACGGGTCGACTTAGTACGCCTTGAACGGCGGGGAGGCCACGGTGGAACACGTTGAGTTCGAGGATTCAGACGTCCGACGCGAGGCCGACCGGCTGGCCGAGGCCTACGTCGGCTCGTCGAAGAACGTCGGACTGGCCGTGGGGCTGATCACGGGCGACGACTGCCGGTGGCTTGCGTATGGGGAGACGGCCAGGGGCTCCTCTCAGAAGCCGGACGCGAACACGATGTTCGAGATCGGTTCGATCACCAAGGTGTTCACGGCCGCCCTGCTGGCCGAGATGGCCGGCCGCGGCGAGGTGCGGCTCGATCAGCCGGTGGCCGAGTTGCTCCCGCCCGAGGTTCGCGTCCCGTCCTATCGCGGTGCGCCGATCACCCTGGCGCACCTGGCCGAGCACACCTCGGCCCTGCCGCGACTCCCGGGCAACTTCTGGCCGACCGTGACCGACGAGGCTAACCCGTATCGCGACTACCAGCCGAGTCACCTGCACGAGTACCTGACGAATGCGACGATCGGCTTCCCGCCCGGGACAGGAGAGTCCTACTCCAACCTCGGGGCCGGGCTGCTCGGCCATGCCCTCGCGTTGCGGGCGGGCAAGCCGTTCGAGGAGCTGCTCGCCGAGCGGATCCTCCATCCGCTCGGTCTGGTCGACACCGCCATCACCCTTTCGGACAATCAGGCCGCCCGGCTGGCCCCGGGCCACACGGTCAAGGGCGAACCGACCGCGAACTGGGACATCCCCACCCTGGCCGGCGCGGGGGCGCTCCGATCCTCGATCGCCGAGATGCTGTCCTTCCTGCGATCGAACCTGAACCCGCCTGATACGCCGGCGGGAGCCGCCCTTCGAACCTGTCAGGCGCCGCGCCCGATGGCCTGGCGGGGGCGGATTGGCATCGGGGCCTTGCACGGCGTTGGGCTGGCGGCCGCGGCGCTGTTGATCACCTGGCTCGCCCCGCCGTCCCCGGGGAGCATGTGGCTCATGGTCCTGGCTTATCTGCCTGTGCTGGTCGCCATGACGTGGAAGGGCTTCTGGTCCGGCGTGTGGGCGGCGGCCGGGATGGCGATCGGCGGCCTGATGCTGTGGAGTTCGTGGTCGGCGTGGGGGCCGGTGGTCATCTCCTTACTCTGCTTCCTCGTCGGCGCCGGCGGCGCCTCCGGTTATCTCCCCCCGCGCAGCCGAGTGCGGCTGGGCTGGCAGGAAAGCGCGCTCCGCCCTGGCGGTACGGCCCTCTGGCACAACGGGATGACGGGTGGTTACAGCAGCTTCATCGGGTTCACGCCCGGGTCCCAGGTGGGGGTGGCCGTGCTGTCGAACTCGGCCAACAGCGTGGACGCGATCGGGATGGGGCTCTTAAGGAGCCTCCAGAAGCCGGCGAATGCGGCCGACGAATGAGAGAGGTCGGGGTTCAGAAAGGGGGCGTCCCGTCGCCGAGGTCGATCAGAACCGGGCTGATCGTTATCCTGGTGGGGCGGCCGACGGACGTGAAACCACCCGAGTGGACCCACTGATGCGCATTCGCCTTCGCCTCGTCGTTCCGACCCTTGCGGTCTGCTGCTGCCTGCCCACCGCCCACGGCGACGAGCCGCCGCCCCCGTTGCGGGAGATGATTGGGCGGATCTCGCCCGACTCCCTGCGCGGGCACGTCTCGTTCCTGGCTTCGGACGCCCTGGAAGGACGCGGGACGCCGTCGAAGGGCCTGGACGTCGCGGCCGAGTACATCGCCTCCCAGTTCCGCCGGGCCGGGCTGGAGCCGCTGGGAGACGACGGCTTCTTCCAGACGGCCGACTGGGAGTACTTCAGCCCCGACTCGGCCTACGTCGAGATCAAGGTCGGCGACAGGACGCTCAAATTCGACGCGACGTCGCTGTCGGGACAGCCGACGAAGGCCGTCGATCTGTCGGCGGCGCCGGTGATCAAGGTCGACGCCAACAACGCCGCCGCGCTGGCCGCTCTGACGGCCGAGGCGGTCGCCGGCAAGGTCGTCATGACCGAGGTCCCCACGCCCTTCCGGGTCCCTCGCGAGAAGGCCGCCGCCGCCAACCAGGCGCGGATGTCGTTCCTGCGCCGGTTGGACGAACTCAAGCCGGCGCTGGTGCTGGACGTCGACCGCGACTCCGGGACCGCCCGGGGTCTGCGTCGCGACGCCCCCCAGGGCGCGCGGCCGAGCCGGCCGATGATCGGGCCGATGGTCGTCGCCGTGCATTCGCCCGAACTGGCCGAGATCCTCGCCGCCACCCCCGTCGGGCCGACCGACGCGAAGGCGACCATCGCCATCGGCGAGCCGAAGGCCCGGAAGGCGAAGGTCCGCAACGTGGTCGGCCTGCTGCGGGGGTCCGACCCCGCGCTCAAGGAAACCTACGTGATGGTCTCCGCCCACTACGACCACCTGGGGATCGGCCCCAAGGACGGCCAGGCCGACGGGATCTACAACGGCGCCAACGACGACGCCAGCGGGACCGCGTCGGTGATCGAGATCGCCTCGGCCCTCGCCACGATGCAGCCGAAGCCGAAGCGGAGCGTCGTCTTCGCCACGTTCTACGGCGAGGAGCACGGACTGATCGGCTCCACCTACTACGCGGCCCATCCGGTCGTCCCGCTGGCAAGCACGGCCGCCGCCGTGAACCTGGAACAGCTCGGCCGGACCGACGACACGGAAGGCCCGCGCGTCGATGCGGCGAACGTCACGGGCTTTGATTTCTCCACCGTGACCGACGCCCTCCGCAAGGCCGGCGAGAGCGTGGGCGTGGCCCTGCAGAAGCACCCCCAGAACAGCGACCTCTACTTCAACGCCAGCGACAACGCCGCGCTGGCCCGCGCCGGAGTCCCCGCGCACACGGTCAGCGTCGCCTACGCGTTCCCCGACTACCACGGCCGCGACGACGAGTGGGACCGCATCGACTACGTCAACATGTCCAAGATCGACCGCATGGTCGCCCTGGGCGTCGTCGTCCTCGCCAACGACGAGAATCCCCCGAAGTGGGACGCCGCCAACCCCAAGACCGAACCGTATCGGAAGGCGAGGGAAGGGAAGTAAGGCGTACGAGAGTCGCCGGACTGCAACCGGCATATCGCTCGCGTCACAACCTCAATCCGGCCCACAACGGCCTTCCCCCCTCGCGGGGGAAGGTGGCCCGAAGGGCCGGATGAGGGGGGATCGGCGACGCATTGAAGGCAATGCTACGGACGCGAATCCGACGGCGGTCGTCCCCCTCATCTGATCGCTTCGCGATCTGTCTTCCCCCGCGAGGGGGGAAGACCGTCTTTTCGCGACCGCCGGATCGCCTCGGATCGTCGACGGAACCGCAATCACGGCTCGAATTGTGCGACGAAGTCAACATTGGTGTGAATTCCCCGTTAAGGTCGAGGAACCTCGGTTGTCGTTGAAGGCGTGATTCCGTAACGTCTTAAAGGGAGGGATGGACGGCTCGGAACAGGCGGCGAGAGGGGCGGCGATGCAGAATCAAGCGAGGGGGGTGGAAGCGAAGTCGCCCTGGTGGTGGGACGAGGCTCGTACGTCGATCGGCCGGCACTTCCTCCGCGACCTGGAAGGACTGTGGGCCGACGTGCTCCGGTTGGCGGCGGTGGTCGAGGAGGATCTGGTCCAGAGCGTTCGCGCCCTCTGCGACGGCTCGATGGAGCTGGCCGAGGACGTCCGCGGCCGGAAGCGCAACGTCGAGGACTGGGAGGTGACGCTGGAGCGCGAGTGCGTCCGCATGCTGGCCCTGCACCAGCCGGTGGCCTGCGACCTGCGGCGGGTAGCCGCCGTGCTCAAGATCAACGCCGACCTGGAACGACTGGCCGACTTCGCTCGCCACATCTCCAAGCGCGTCGGCAAGCTGGCCGAGGAGCCCCTGGGCCTCCCCGTCCCCCAGCCGCTGGAGAACCTGGCGACCGCCGCTCTGGGACAGGTCCGCCGCGGGCTCGACGCCCTGACCCGCGCCGACGTCGCTCTGGCCCGCCAGGTCATCGCCGACGACAAGGGGATCGACCGCTCGTACCGCAAGGTCGTCGCCGGCCTGAAGCGGGACATCGTCGAGGACCCCCGGCGGGTCGACGCCTGGCTGCTGTTCATCAGCACGGCCCGAAACCTGGAGCGGATCGCCGACCACGCCGCGAGGATCGCCGAGGTCGTCGTCTACCTCAAGGAAGGGGAGGGGCCCCGGCGTTCGGCATGACCGCCGTGCGGGCCAGCACCGTCAGGTGGACCGCCCGCCGCTCGAACGGGACGAAGCCCGTCCGGCGGTACAGCCCGACGGCCGGCGCATTGCGGGCGTCGACGGCCAGCTCGATCGCCTTCGCGTGGGGCCTCGCCAGCGACAGGGCGTGCGTCACCGCCTGATCGCCCAGTCCGCGCCCGCGGCCTCGGGGCGCCAGGCCCAGGTAGACGACCTCCCAGGCGTCGCGGTCGGCGGCCGCCGCGAGCAAAAGGGCCGCCACGGCCTCGGACTCGCCCGGCAGGAAGCCCAGCCGCCAGCGCTCGGGGTTCTCGAACGTCGGTCCGCGGTGGCCTTCCAGAATGTCGTCGAGCGACCGCGCTCCCTCGATCTCCGGCATGTCCAGGCTTCCCTGGTACGAGGCCGTCAGCACGGCCCGCAGGACGGCGTCACCGGCCTCCTCCACGCCCCGCCAGTCGAGCGTCGTCCGCGGGGTCGGCGGCCGGGCCGGCGGCGACGGCGGGACCCTCGTATCGCGACGCATGTAGACCAGATCCGTCACCCGGGGCATCCCGCCTCGGGCCAGGTCGATCGCCCCGCGAGGGTCCGACTCCATGTCGAGCACCGCCTGCGCGATCGCCACGCCTGAGTCCCGCAGGCCGGCCAGGGCGCCTTTCACCAGCGCCTCGGCGACGTCGGCCCGGTTCCAGGGGGAAGCCGCCGCCTGGGGAGGCCACACCGCCGCCGCCCGGCCGGACAGCGACTGCGTCAGAATCGCCCCCACAAGCTTCTCCGCCGTCCCCCACCCCGGCTTCCGCGCGATCCAGAGCCCGGAGAGATCCACCCGACCCGCCCGGGCGTCTTCCAGAGCCTCGGCCACCAGCGCAGCGCGCACCCGACGCTCCAGCCCCTGATAAAGGACCTCCAGCGCCCGCGGGCGTTCCTCCACGGGGCATCGCAGAATCCAGAGGTTCGACGCGGCCATCGGCGCCCCCCATTGGCGATGGACCCTCCCTCGGGCCGGAACATATTCTACAACGCTTCGCCCTCGGAGACATACGCTGAGGTGGAAGCGGTCGTCCCTTCACCACGGGTGGGCATTGGCACGGCCACGATTTTTCGACACAGAATCTGGAAGACAATTGATGTCCCCTCTCCCACCGGGAGAGGGCAGCCGCGCAGCGGCGGGTGAGGGTCGTCGGATTTCGGAGGGCATGCCGGATCACGATCCGGGACCAT